>DAOVTJ010000145.1 GCA_030633165.1 Thiomargarita sp.
GAAAAATGGCGTTCTTTTCTTAACACACTCGATCCTCTTGGTGATGTCAATGAAACAACCATGCGCCAAGCTGCAGCACTTTATACTGATTTTTTACATCTGTGTAAAGATTATGGTTTAAGTCTCTTGCAACCAGGACGATTTACCATGCCTGGTGATGATTTAAAAGGTGCACCTTTGCTGGAATTTTGCCCCCTCCTTGATATACCTGAAAATATTGATAATAACCCTTGTCTTTTTACGGAAATGAAAAAACGCTATGAATATTACAAAGAATATGTCGTTAAAAGATTTTATCAAGAGTATTTTTCCAGTTTTGACCGTCAAATTGTACTTGCAGACGTCTTGAGAGTTTTTAATACTGGTTATGCAACATTTATTGATATGCGTGATGCAATTAACATGGTATTAAAAAGTTTTCATTATGGCAAAACAGGTTTACTCAAAAAAATATTTGGAAATTTAAAAATTGATAAAATACTTCTTGCGGCGACTAAAGCCGATCATGTGACACCTGAACAATTACCTAATTTGGAACGTTTTCTCCAGAACATGCTAGCTAGTTCACGGAATAACGTCATTTTTGAAGGTGTACATACTGAAACATTAGCAATGGCAGCGGTGAAATGCACCCAAGCTGCTTATACAACAATACAAGGAGAAAAAATTTCTTGTATCAAGGGTATGCCTATAAAAGGAACGCAACCTGTCGCCTTATTTCCAGGCGAAGTGCCTATTGAGATGCCAATACCAGAGAAATGGGTAGAAGGGCGCTTTCACTTTATAAGGTTTAAACCCCCTCGTTTAGCCAATATACATGGTAGTGGACTACCTCATATTCGTCTTGATCGTGTACTAGAATTCTTACTGGGAGATAAGTTTTAATGACAACGTTGAGAATGCCAACTTTTTTTGACTTGGATAAGGTGGAAACAATAGCCGACGAAGAGGCGACAATTACTTTGGACTATACACCACCAATTGGAGATATTGAACATGACACTCATTTAGTGGCATGTCAGCCAAAAACGCGAATTACTCAAAAAACGCCTAAATATACATTACTTTTATTAGGGTTAATTGGCACATTGCTGGTTTTGAAGTCATTGGTAGATGCCTATCATTTTATAGTACAACAATATGCAAGCAGTTTTATTATTGGCACATTATTTTTAGGCTTGACACTCGCTATTAGTACGATAGTTGTAACACTGAGTTGGCGTACCTATAAAAATATACAATCCTTACGCACTGTTTCCGCGCTTCAACAAGAGGGGCGACAATTAATGGAAATCGACGGCTATGGTAGTGCAATTCACTATATTAACAAAATAGCCCGATTTTATACTCACCATCCTGAAATAAAAACACGTCTCGATCGTTTTTACATTACCTGCAGTGATACTCACCATGATCGTGAAATGTGTGTTTTATTTTCCACAGAAGTCATGACGGATATTGATCAGCAAGCCTATCAAATTGTGACACAACATGCAAAAGAAACGGCACTGATGGTTATGATCAGTCGCATCGCATTATTAGATATGGTATTAACTCTTTGGCGTAATATTAGTATGATTCGAGATATTGCCACATTATATGGTGGACGCCCTGGTTTTTTTGGAACAATTAGCTTAATTGGCGGTGTTTTGCAAAATTTAATTTATGCTGGTGCAACCGAAGCAGTTGCTGACAGTATGACTGAAATTATGGGAGGTTCTCTACTTGCTATGATGTCAGCACAAGTCGCACAAGGACTAGGAAGTGGTGTACTTACTGCTCGTATTGGCTTACATGCGATGCAAGCTTGTCGCCCTTTACCCTTTTTAGATGAAGAAACACCGCGATTAAAAGAAATACGGAAGGATATTGTGAAGTCAATGAAGAGAGTATTTGAGAGTAAGGCTTAGGATTATTAACTTTAAAAGAGTACAAGATTTATCTTGTACTCTGTTTTAAGATATTAAAATAAAAACGACTCCCTTTACCTTCCACACTTTCAACCCAAATAGAACCGCCGTTTTTTTCAAGAAACTCTTGGCATAAAATTAAACCTAAACCTGTACCCTCTTCGCCCTCTGTACCCATGCTTTTGTGCTCTCTATCAAGTTTGAACAGTGTCACAATATCCTCAGAACTGATACCTACCCCTGTATCAGATATTGATATTTCAACAAACTGCTCTTTTTCTTGAGCGCAAATTTCCACACTCCCATTTATTGGTGTGAATTTTATTGCATTTGATAATAAGTTTCTAAAAACTGTATCAAGCATATTCTTATCAGCAAAAACAGTTGTATCCACATTCTTTGAAGAAAGCTTGATCTTTTTGTTATTGGCAGAAGCACGTGATAATTCAATATGATCGATAACAATATCTTTTAAACTTAAATTGATCTGTTGAAATGCCATTTTTCCCATTTGCGTTCTTGCCCAAGTTAAAAGATTGACAAGTAAATTATGCCCTTGTTTTGAAGTTTGATGAAGTATTTGAATAAAGCTTTCTTTTTTCTCAGCATTAATCTTGTTATCTGCTACCATCCTTGACAAACCAATTAACGCATTGAACAGATTTTTTAAATCATGCGAAATGATAGAAAAAAACTTATCTTTGGTGGCATTCGCTTGTTTTAGTCTTTCAACTGTTTTATTGAGCTCTTCTGTTTGCAATAAAATAAGATCTCTTGCCGCTTTTAGTTCAAGATGTGTATTGACACGTGCAAATAACTCTTTGATATTAAATGGTTTAGTCACATAATCTACAGCACCAAGTTCCAAGCCCTCGATAACATCCTCTTTTCCTGCTTTAGCAGTCATAAAAATAACAGGAATATTTTGAGTTACTGTGTTTTGCTTTAAATGCTTGCAAACTTCAAAACCATCCATATTGGGCATCATAATATCCAACAAAATAAGATCAGCTTGTTTTTTTTTAAGGAATTCTAATGCTCCAATACCATCTTGAGCAAACGCCAAATGACAACCCTGTTCTGATAACATATTTCCAAGTACTTGAAGATTATGTGAATTATCATCCACAAGTAAAATCAGTGGTTTTTTGTTATTACTTTTCATCTTTCTTGTCCACGATGCAATATTTAAATACGTACAAATTTCTCAAAATAGCAGTCATAAAGCATTTACAACCCTAACAGCCATAACATGATTAATATCCCTAACAAACTTCTCATCCCTCAGAATACTGTTATGCATACCCTCCAAACTCCTATCAAAACAATGCATCGTCCTACACTCATTAACCGTATACTGCTTAACACCTAGCTCAGATAATGTGTTCGCTAATTCTAGCAAATCATCTTGAGATAACAAACGCGGGTGTACAGTGCTATGAAATTCATAGCTAATGCCTGACTCTAGTATCATTTTAGCACTTTTTAGTGGCTGTACCCCACTATTGGTCACCCCCGTAATAACATCATAGCGGTTAAATGGTGCTTTAATATCTAAAGATATCCAATCCAAGAAAGGTAACACCTTTTTTAAGCCTATAGAATTCATACCAGTGGTATGCAGTGCAATTTTAAATCCTAAATTCTTGACATGCTGCATAGCCCCTGCTAAATCTTTTTGCATAAGTGGCTCTCCGCCACTAAAGACCACACTATCTAACAACCCACGGCGGCGTTGCAAAAACTGATAAACCTTATCCCATGATAGCTTAGGATTTTTAAAGCTTAAAAGGTGCGTATTATGACAATATCCACAACGCCAGGGGCAACCTTGACAAAATATCACGGCTGCCAGGTGATTTGGATAATCTAAAGTTGAAAACGGTGTCAAGCCTCCAATCGCTATGTTTGGTTGCATAAATCATCACACTCTACAAAATGCAAGCGTTCAGCATGTTCACTCTGTTTACCAGGATTAAAAGCGGTAATAGGACGGTGATAGCCCATAACACGTGTCCATGTCTCAACCCTTGTACGTTCTGAATCTTTCAATGCTATTGAATTTGTTGATACATCAGTTGATTTTATCATTATTTATCTTCCTTTTTTTAGTTAATAATTCAGTATCGCAAACAGGACAAAATTCATATTCTCCTGCCAAATAGCCATGAACAGGGCAAATTGAAAATGTTGGTGTAATCGTAATGTATGGCAGACGATAATTTTCTAATGCTTTACGTACCAAGGCTTTACATGCCTTAGCACTAGAGATACGCTCACTCATATAAAGATGTAACACCGTATTGTGCACAAACACAAAGCTATTTTTCCCTGCTAAATAATTATGATTCTTTTGAGTAGTTAAATCATAAAACTGATTATCAAGCACCTCAACTTTGGAAATGCTGGTAACCCTAACAACAGGTAATTGACGCTTTAAACGATTAGAAATAGCGGGTTTAATAAGCGCCTTATTTTTGAGCAAAGGTAAATTAAGTAAGGTCGCCTGATAAGACGAGATTAAAGCCCTAAACATATTCTTTTGAATAGACTTTTTAGAAACTAAAATGCCAGCAATCGTGCAGATTTCAACAATATCATCAATCAATTTTTCAGAAACAGAAAAGTATTCAATTTTACCTTCTCTCCTATCAATACGACCCTTGCCATCAATCAGGCCTGCTAGAAAGCTATGAATATTTTCTTGAGATATTAAATTCTTTAAAACCAAAGGGATATCACCGACATCAATTCTAATCAAAGCGATAAAATCAGAAATTTTATTGCACTCAACATCTAATAAAAACCTTTTTTTACCCTGCTTAGGTGTGACAATATAATTAAAAAAGCGGTGTAAAATATCAGATACCTTATCCAATGGCGCGCTTATAGTAGCTGACAAACGTATTTTATTATCTTTAATACTATTGACTAAAAAACCACTAAGATAAGCTAAATCAGAACATAGAGAGCTTTTCAAAGGATACAAATTTTGAGAATTTTGAAGAATGTAATCACCCTTTTTTAACTCATCAGCACGCTTTTCAATCACTTTAAATTTAGCACGTTTACCATACGCCTCATGACAGGACGGATTAAACCTTAAATGCGCCGCGAGAACTTTCTTACTTTTCAGAGGTTTCGCACACATCGGACATTTATTCTCAAAAGACGTAGGTGCCATGACAAAAAATGGATGCCAATCACTAGTCGTGATATCAACACTGCGTTCTGCTAACACCCGAATTTTATTATGCTTAGCAACATCAATAGCCATAGCATCGGTGATAATATCCCATTCACTCCGACCTATTTTAGGATTATAACTTAGTGCTTTGATGGGTTGAATAGATTTGAAATATGTGACAATATCCTCAATCTTCATAACCCCTTTATCGGTGATGACCTTATTGCCTTTTTCAATACAGCCGCCTGTATACTTAGTTTGTAGTTCATCCTGGCGTTCTAAAGCCTCAAAAGGATCATCCGTAAAGCCCACAGGTAATTGAGAAGAATTGGTATAATATGGTCTTTCAGGCGTCCCAGCTTGGATAATATTCTTAAAACGCTTCTTATCTTCCTTAGCAAAACGATATGTCGTTCCTTCCGCAGGTGTCGCTTCTAAATTATATAAATGACCAGTAACATCCTGAAATTCCACCATTTTATTACGGATATGATCTAAAAACCGAATAGCAAAATCATCACCCCATTTCGCAGTTAAATCATACTTATCACTAGAAAAGTTACGAATCATCTCATTAATGCCATTTACACCAATTGTAGAAAAATGATTACGTAAAGACCCTAAATAGCGTTTACTATAAGGAAATAAACCATTATCCATATACTGTTGAATTAGAACACGCTTAACTTCTAAACTATCTCTTGCCAAGCCTAACAAGATATCCAAATGTTCAAATAACGCCTTATCATCACCTTTATAGAGATAGCCTAAACGTGCACAATTGATAGTCACTACACCGACAGAGCCAGTCAATTCTGAAGAACCAAATAAACCATTACCGCGCTTTAATAATTCTGTCAAATCTAATCTAAGACGACAGCACATAGAACGCACCATACTAGGAGACATATCAGAATTAATAAAATTGCTAAAATAAGGCAAGCCATACTTAGCAGTCATCTCAAATAGCAAGTCAGCATTAGGGGTATCCCAATTAAAATCAGCGGTGATATTATAAGTAGGCAAAGGAAAGGTAAAAATCTGACCATTAGCATCACCTTCGGTCATCAATTGAATAAACGCCTTATTAATCATATCCATTTCATTTTGCAAATCACCATAGCAAAAATCCATTTCTACCCCACCGACATAAGGGATTTGAGATTTCAAATCATCAGGGCAGACCCAATCAAAAGTAAGATTAGTAAACGGTGTTTGACTCCCCCACCGCGAAGGCACATTTAAATTATAAATAAGTTCTTGAATGCACTGCTTTACTTCCTTAAAAGACATACTATCTTTACGAATATAAGGCGCCAAATAAGAATCAGCAGAACTAAAAGCCACAGCACCTGCCCACTCATTTTGCAACGTGCCTAAAAAGTTTACCATTTGCCCAATAGCAGATGTCAAATGCTTAGGTGGCTTAGCAGCGACGCGCCCTGCAATACCATTAAAGC
>DAOVTJ010000141.1 GCA_030633165.1 Thiomargarita sp.
ATGAGTGGCAATATGGCTGATTAATTGAGAAAATTTGGCATAACAGGCACGTTTTTCAGCAGTTTCGGGTATTTTTTTTGAGTTTAATGATATATTCATTGGGTATATGCCTATTTTCTAGATTATGATTAGAATTCCAATATAAATCAACATTGTTGATACTTTGAATAGCATGTTTATTGAGAATATATGCTTAAACATTCCTTACAAAAGTGAGATAAACCTTCTCCAGAAGCCATTTTTTCTCGAAATATTGTATAAGCCTCTCCATTCCAAATGTCTTTTAAAGTGTCATCCATGACATTGCCCATTTTGAGTGTACCGTTATAATCACGGCAACAAGCCACTACATCCCCATTCCATTGAATCACAAGATATTGCCAAGGAAAAGGACACGGCATATAATTTGGATATTTTTCTACTGTTCCTAAGTCTTTCAGTTCGGGGTTGCTCCAAGGAAAAAAATCTCTAAATTCTACTATCCCACCTTTTTCTTCCCAAAAGCGACGAAAATGATCGATCTCATCTCTATTGACATGCATCACGATCATTCGAATGATAATGATGCTCTGACTTCCCAGTTGTTGATGACGTTGCAATAGCCTTTCAGTATTGTGTATTGCCTTATCAATCTTAGCATGTCGTCCCCTAATCATTGTGTATTTGAGACCATCCATGCTGTCTAAAGATACAATGATTTTATAGGGTGCATGTTGGAGTAAACGCTCTATAATGTTAGCATTGAGATCGACAGGATTGAGGGAAAGTGTTGCTTTAAGATGGGTAGAAGACGTATATTGAACCATTTCCGCAAATTTGGAATGACATAAAGATTCTCCAAAATGAAAAAGCTCAATTTCTTTATCACGTATTTTGGCAGAATAAGTAGACACTTCATCAATAATTTTTTTAAAGAGGCTCATATCCATATACCCCTTGGTTCTGGTCATTTGCTCATGTCGAGGACACATGATACACGTGTAGGGGCATTGGTTGGTAGGCTCAATTTGATGTATATGGGGTTCTTCTGTCCGATAATGTTCAAAAAGTTGCGTCCAACCGCGTCTTGATTGTAATGCTTTGGGTAATTTACGGTTCTTTGCCCATTTTAAGAAATCCATATTGTGTCTCTGGTTAATGATCCCAATAAATAAATCCATCAAACGGCGTAACGCTCCGATCAATAATCGCTAATATTAACAGAAGATACCAGAGCACTAATACCCATTTTGCAAGAGGTTTCGGTAGCCATTTTAAAAGGAAAGTATACGTTTTACTCATAAAAACTGTTCAATCAATGATAATACTGCTGTAATAACGGGCAATCCTGCAATGAGCCAAGTGAAAGTGGCTGTTCTCGTGATGGCATGTTGTATGCTGATAGGTAATCTAGATAATCGTAGTGGATCATGATGTAACTGATACAAACGGCACAATGCAATACCTAAAGCATGATAAAATCCCCATATCACATAATATAATGAGCATTCATGCCAGATACCCATTACCGTCATCGCTGCCAATATCGCAAAGAACTGGTGACGGGTTTTCGCTTGTACGACAGTAAATACATAATCTTTACACCAACTAGATAAAGTCATATGCCACCGCTGCCAAAAATCAATTAAATGACGACTTTTTAAAGGATTATTGAAATTTTCTTCTATACGAAAACCTAACATTAAGGAAAAACCTAACGCAACATCAGTATACCCACTAAAAGCGGCATAAAGATATAACCAGTCTTTGGTAGAAATGAGACATAAACTCCAAAATCCATCTCCTACATATTGTTGTAATAATAAGTTTAGTTTGAGATTTAATAAGTAATTTCCAATGACAACAACTTTAGTATAACCATATAAAATACGTTCCAACCCTTCAGTCACATTAGATTCTTCCCATCTCCGTCTTTCGCATTGTCTTAAAAAATTGTGATAACGATGTATAGGACCTACCACTAATACGGGTAGAAAGAGCTGATAATGACCATACTGACGCAAGCTTATGGATGGAATAGTCCCTTTATAGGCTTCAATTAATACATGAATATGACGGCATGTATAGTAAGAGAGGCCCAGCATGACAGGTAAAAGGGTAGCCACATTTTCTGAAGTCGGTGACAACCATTTGTACACTAGAAAAACAATCGCAATAAGTACTATTGAAATACCAATCAATATTGATTTTTGAGCAGAAAAAAAAGAAATGCTGATATACACAAGCAATGACGCACATAATAACCATAATGCGGAAACTGGAGAAAATATACTGATAAAAACAAGGGTACTCATTGCAATTACATCAAGCTGCCATTTTTTAGGAAATATCCATACCACAAGCACTGTGGCACACATCCAAAAAAAATAGATGATTTCAAACTCAGTCATAATGATTTTCTTGTGCTAATTTAGATAAAAACCAATCACTAAAAACAGCACGTCCTTTACGATTTAAATGTGCACCATCAGTATAATGATCTAATGGTAAATCATTTCTAAATTGCCACAAGGCTATGTGGTAACGCTGAGAGACTTGTTGTAAGGTTTCATTCAGCTGTGCCCTAAATGAATTTTCAATATAGTCTTCCCATTTTTTTGAATAGTTCATTTCCAACAAAATCACACGAATATTATTTTCTGTGGCTTGTTTTAAAAAAGATTCAAAATATTTTGGGAAAAATGGGGGATTAATATAAGCCTGTCTTTTTTTATTTTGAAGTTTCTCTATGATAGTCACTTCGTCCAGTTTTAAATTAATATCATTCTGATAACGCTTATTATCCCAAGTAAATAGGCTATGAAGAATTAAAAAATGTATATTTTCACGAATATGCGTCAATCCTCTATAAATCACATGTTTTTGATTAAATTCTAAAAAAAATGGTTCTGTTTGTAAAAATACCCAACGTGGTTTAGATTTTAAAATAGCATCCCCAAGTATTTCAAAATCATGAGGTTTACCATTACTACGTGAAAAACGAATAAATTCAATCATCAATCCGTATTTTTGGGCTAATAATTCAAACTCATGATCATACGGAAATCCATAGCGTACCAAAGAAGTTCCCACGACAATCAAACCATTATGATGAATATTTTTTATTCTGTTGATTTCAAAATATGCCCCGATATTATTATTACGATAATACTGTGATATGATCATAAAAAATACCAATCCACAAAATACAAAAATCCAAATACTGATGGGTACTTTTGCGATGTTCTTATCACTCATGACGTATGAAGGTTTTTTAAAACCACATCATATAAACGTTGTAAGGAATCAATACGCATCATATCATTCATACCCAATTGAATATCAAATCTTTGTTCTGTTTCGGTAATAAGATTCAAATGTCCCAATGAATCCCATCCCGGAATGTTATTTGAAGGTGTATTCAACGATAACATGTCTGGTGATACCTTGAAAACAAAGCTTGCAAGATCAATAATATCTTGTGTCGTGATATTCGGTTTATTGGGAACTGAATGCACAATGCTATTTTCTATCAGCTCTCGAACGTCAGATAAGATGACTTTTCCTGATACACCGCGTGGGAATGTATTTAAGCTGAGAATTTTCTTAGGTACTTTGATTGTTTCTAAATATTGACGGCAATGATTAATTAAGTCCGCTTCATCCAGTAAAATATCAGATTCTACTGCACTGACTACCCATTCTCCCCAATCATCATCGGCTATTCCTACTGTTGCAGAATCACTCACATTAGGATGTTGCATCAAAACTTCATTGATTTCATCAGGATGAATATTAAAGCCACCACTCATGATAATCGCTTTTTTTCGTCCCACAATATAGATAAATCCTTCAATATTTTGTCGTGCGATATCGCCTGTACATAACCATTCTCCAGATAAAAGTTCAGCAGTTGCAGTGGGATCCTCTAAATAACCGGGGGTGACATTAATGCCTTTTAAGCATAACTCACCTGCTTCATTGGGAGCACACACGTGACCTTCCTCATTAATAATTTTAACTTCCATATCAATGGGTTTGCCGATACTACCCAATGCAAAGGTATCCTTATCTGGACCACAAAATACTCCACCTGCAACAGTTTCTGATAAACCATACATATTGCATATTGTGATACCAAAACGCTGTTGCACTCTCTCCCAAAGCTTAGGATCTAATTTAGCAGCCACCGAAATCACATGACAAAAATATTCTCCTTCAAAATAATCGTTGTTTGAAGTAAGCCGATCGATTAAAGAGAGTATGGTAGGCACGATAATGATATGTGTAATACGTTTACTGAAGATACTATTCAGTAGCGTTTCCATATTTTGTATTGTAAATGCAGGGGGACGATATAATAACGCACCCGAACACAGCGCAAGCAAGGGACCTTGCAATAAACCATCAACATGTGCTAATGATAAATTATTGAAGAGACGAGAGTGCTCGTTATAGTTAAATACGCGTGTAATCGTGGCTAAATGTTCAAATAAATTTTCGTATGTGGTAAGGATACCTTTTGGATCAGCGGTTGTGCCAGAAGTAAAGGATATCAATGCAATTTCCTTATCTTGAGCGGCACATGCTGGTTCTGCGACATCATAATTATCCATCAAACTGGGATAGGTGGCAATTTTTTCTTGTTTTTTCAAGAATTTTGCCAGAAAAGCTGTTTTATTTTGTTCTGATATAAAAATACACGAATATTGATCTAACCATGCCCATTCTGTCTGAAATTCATTGTCAATAAAGATACATGTCGGTGACACTTTTTTTGTAATTGCATGTATACGTTGTGATTTCGAATCTGCTGAAAGCACAATAGGGGATAATCCTTCCAACAACGCTGCGATGAATAATGTGATGACATGTTTATCATATCGACTGATGATAATGATTCTGGAGCCTGTATTCTTAATATCGTGATTTCGAAAAAAAGAGGTCAATTTTTGTATAGAACGCAACAATTGGCGATAGCTAAGCGTCTCAGGATAAAAATCAGCAAAAAGTTTCCTTTTCAATGCACGTTCTTTGATATCTTGATACAAAGCACGTGTATAAGTCTCATTTTTTTGACGAGATATCATACGCTATAGCCTGTTTGGGTTCTCAATAATGTGATCAATTTTTCCCACGGAAGTGCGTTTTATAGTGGCATAATGCCATTTTATGGGTTTATATTCAGAACCAAATTTGTTGACAATACATTGATCCATTTCGGACAAATTAAGGGGTTCCAAAGAATCTATCCATATTTCTATACCATATCCTCCTACAATTTTGCATCCTTTCACAACTACATCATTTATAATATTGGAATAATGTTTCAACCATTGTTCTACCAAATGTGGAAATATCCATTCAGTATTAGGGGCTTTGACGATTCCTGAAGATCGTCCCATTAATTTAAGTAAGCCATTTGAGTTTTTCTGTACAAGATCACCCGTATCAATAGATGTTTTTCGAAATAATGGTGCTCCTAAATACCCTAAATAGCTATTTTCTCCTATAATAGTCAATTGAAAAAGTGTCTTTGAATGTTTAAAAGGGCTTAATGATATTTTAACGCCTTCGCAAGGGGCAAGCCATTGATGTGATGTGTTCTGATTGATTTTTGCTGCTAATACAAATCCAAATGTTTCTGTTAAGCCATAATAATTACCTACTGAAATACCAAAAATACGTTTTACAGTAGCACACTCTATTTCATTTAAATCTGATCCAGCACACAACAAACTGTCTACTCCTTGCATCTCTTCAAGAAGACGGTGTCCATAAGCGGCAAGGTGTGCGATAAATACGGGACCACATAGTATGTTTGTGGGTTTCAGGTGTTTAATTTTATTAATATTTGATAAAAAAGATGCATTTTTATCATCATATAGCGTCACTTGTACAGGAGATATCAGTGAACAAACTAAACTACGAAGACCAGATACTGTATGAATAGGTGCGAAACAACACAAATGGTCATTATTGCTAAATTGGAAATGCTCCACAAATCTTTTTGCTGAACGTAGCATATTCCCCATTGAATGACACACACCTTTGGGGATACCTGTAGAACCTGAGGTAAAGAGAATCACCGCACACTCGTGTTCTTGCCATGAATAGGGTGGCTTGGAGAGGATGTTATCAACGTGCTTCCAATTTTCTAAAGATTCAGATTCTTTCCCAGCATGCACCCTCGGTGTTGTAGAATCCTGATTATCCACAATATGTAAGTGTGAGCCTAACTTTAAGCGTGTCTCTTGTAACACATCATTATGGATATCTTTTCGAATGATGGCGACTGTCCATCCATTGTGCCATGCTGCACGCATTAAATTTAGAGATAAGGTGCTGTCAACACCTTGTATTAAAAGTGTTTTATCAGTACGTTTTTCTAATGCAAAACGAGAAGAGAATCGTTGTTCTATGGGTTCTAATTCTTTTATAATCATACTGTATCTCCCCTTGCGTCAGATCAAGACAGGTTATGACAACCTGTCAGAAGTGATTAAAATAAGGTATAAATAAAGGGGGCGACGGCTGATCCTTGCGTTAATACAATTAATCCACCTAATAATAATAATACAAGAATAATCGGTATGAGCCAAACTTTCTTACGGACTTTCATGAAAGCCCATAAGTCTTTTAATAATTCTAACATTAAAATGGATGCTCCATCTCTTTAGGGGCACGGGTGTGCGTGATGATACGAAAACTGTCAGATTGAGACAGCTTAGGATG
>DAOVTJ010000131.1 GCA_030633165.1 Thiomargarita sp.
GAACGCTATGATTTATCTATTCCTGAGTTTACACATCGACTGAAAGATTTTTTTCTTAAAATATATGCAAAAGAAATCTCACAGTATTTTACTGTTATAAAATTAGGTTCCCAGCAAATCGCTTTGATTTCTAAAAATGGACGAATAACGGATATTTTACCCCCTTCTAGTTGCAAAATTTATTGGAAAGGTGTTATTGATATAACGACAGAAATTATTGATATTTATGACAATTTTGAAATTTCAGGTGATAAGATAGCACCGCTATTATATACTGTGGAAAATTGGCGTGAATCTATTTATAGCCAAGAAGTGCCAGAATATAAAATTGGCTTATTATATGTTGACGGACAATGTATAAAAACTTTACAACCTGGTTTACATGCCTATTGGCAATGTAATCGCAATATCAAAATTGAACTGTGGGATACTCGCTCGCAAGAAATAGAAATTTCTGGGCAAGAAATTTTAACCAAAGATAAGCTTAGTTTACGTATTAATCTTTCAGCAAATTATTTGATAAAAGATGTATTATGTGTCACATCTATTTTAGCTAATCCTACCTCTTATCTATATAAAGAATTGCAATTTGGACTACGTGCTGCAGTAGGCACACGAACTTTAGATCAATTATTAGAAAATAAAACGGTGATTAATGAACTAGTTTTCAAGCATATTACTGAGAAAACGTGTGATTTAGGTATTACTATACAAAGCGTTGGTGTCAAAGATATTATTTTGCCTGGAGAGATGAAAACTATTTTGACTAAGGTTGTCGAAGCAGAAAAAGTAGCACAAGCAAATTTAATTAAACGACGAGAAGAAACAGCAGCAACACGTTCATTACTAAATACAGCAAAAGTCATGGAAGATAATCCAATAGCATTACGCTTGAAAGAATTAGAAGTACTTGAAAAAGTGACAGAAAAAATCGGTAATATTTCGGTTTATGGTGGCTTAGATGGCTTATTGAAAGACTTAGTTAAATTTAAGGCTTGATTTCTTTGGAGAAATTTATGAGTGAAGTAAAACATTGTCGGTTATTAATTCTGGGCTCAGGACCGGCAGGCTACACCGCTGCGATATATGCAGCCCGTGCCAATTTAAACCCTGTACTCCTCACAGGCATGGAACAAGGTGGGCAATTAACAACCACCACTGATGTTGAAAATTGGCCTGGTGAACCTGAAGGCGTGCAAGGTCCAGATTTAATGGAACGTATGCGGAAACATGCTGAAGGGTTTAAAACAGAAATAATTTTTGACCAAATTAACACCGTTGACTTAAAACAACGCCCATTCACATTAACAGGAGATTCTGGCAAATATACTTGTGATGCCTTGATTATTGCCACAGGCGCTTCTGCCCAATATTTAGGCTTACCCTCTGAACAAGCCTTTAAAGGTCAAGGTGTTTCTGGATGTGCTACTTGTGATGGTTTTTTCTATCGTAATAAAAAAGTTGCGGTGATAGGCGGCGGCAATACAGCAGTAGAAGAGGCTTTATATCTCGCTAATATTGCCTCTCATGTGACGGTCGTGCATCGTCGCGATGCGCTACGTTCTGAGAAAATATTAATCAAACGCCTGCTTGAAAAGGAAAAAGAAGGTAAAGTGACGATTGCTTGGAACAATGTACTTGATGAAGTATTGGGTGACAAGACCGGTGTAACGGGCATGCGTATAAAAAATGTGCAAGATAATAGTACGCAAGATATTGAATTACATGGCATTTTCATCGCAATTGGTCATAAACCAAATACGAATTTATTTGTGGATCAATTAGAACTAAAAAATGGCTATCTCGTTGTCAATCGTGGCGGTGATGGAAATGCACAATCTACCAATATTCCTGGTGTTTTTGCAGCAGGCGATGTCTGTGATCATATTTACCGTCAAGCCGTAACATCAGCGGGAATGGGCTGTATGGCAGCCTTAGATGCTGAAAAATATTTAGATAATCTATAATTCATTCTGTTTTTGAAATCCAATCGTAACTTAAATTATCGGGTGGAACTTATCCACCCGATATATCATTATTATGCATCCAGCAATAGAACTATTTCGTGGCATAGCAGCATTAATGGTCTTAACAACTCATTATGCATACTTGTTTACTTCAGAATTTGGTGTCATAAATTTTTTTAAAACAGGTGTAGATTTGTTTTTTATTATTAGTGGATTTATATTTGCACCACTCATTAAATCTGGTAATATTGTTGTAACACCTTTTTTAATAAGAAGATTTTTTAGGATCTATCCATTATATTTCGTTTCAATATTATTATATTACGGATTTGCACCATCAGATCCTCAAAAAATTGCTTTTTTTATTGATCATATCTTTCTTCTTCAAACAACAACTTCTGCTCAAGAAGCCTCATTTTTTAATATTGTCACTTGGACTCTTCCTATAGAAATTGAATACTATTTATTAATACCATTTTTAGTACTATTGAGAGTGAAAAATATTATTTATATTTTATTAGTATTTTCAATAATATTGAAAGCAATGTTAATTCTTACTTCCTCAGCAGACTTATCAAATCTCGATTTACCAACCCTTTTAAACTTTCACTTACCTGGTTTTCTTCTTGAATTTATAATTGGGATTTTATTATTTAATATTTATATAAAATATAAAGATAAAAACATACCGTTCATATTTCATGTTTTAATTATTATAATAGCTTTAAGCTTATTATTTGGATTAAGTTCATTTTTGATTTTGCATAAAAATGAGATCAATAATGTGATCTATAAATCATATTTCCGTTTTGGGTGTGCTATTAGTTATGCAATTCTGTTATTTCCATTTTTATGTCTGATAAAAAAAGATACAATTTTTTCTAATGTCTATCTCTTCATGGGAAATATAAGTTATGGTGTTTATCTATTTCATTTATTAATTCCAAAGATTTTAAATGACTATAATTTAACTGGTTTTATAGGCTATTTCACATATTTAACACTAACAATTCTTTTAGCTTTAATGACTTATTATCTTATTGAAAATCCTGCTCGCATTTTTGGTCGTAAATTAGCTTCTAAGCATAATTGAACCATTAAGCAGTTCCCTCTGAAAATCACTTATTTCCAATTGATATCAAGCGGTTGATTTTGGGGAGATGCTCCCCCCAAGCTTGTTATTAAATCATCCAAAAAAACTCTTTACACTAAACCCTCTAGCATATTTTCTGAATATTCAAGAAGTTGTCCATAATCCTGAATTTCATTCACAAAAATATTCTCACAAATTTTAATTTGTTCATCCTTGATACTTTTAAATACAAAAGTTGCATTCCCTGACAAGAAAACAGAATATTGATGAAAAGCCGTTACCACTGGTTTACAACGCACTAAACCACCCTGATTATACACATCAATTGTTTTACCAAATGCACTATATCCCAAGAGACAATAAACCATAGAAGAAGCAGACATCCCACTACCGCATGATTTTGTCAAACCAACGCCTCTTTCATACGTTCTAACGAAAATAACGCCTTCATCAAGAATTTGACAAAAATTAACATTAACCCCATTTGGAAAAAGCATAGGCAAAGCATTTGCCTTTTCACCCACTTCTATAAGTTCACTATCAGACACCTTATCAACAATTGACACAATATGAGGATTGGGCATACTCACCGCTGTAAAATCTAAATTTGATGATAGAGCAGAAAGAGGTTGATTAATCAAAGTTTCTGATTTTAACAAAATTGGGATATTTTTTGTATTCAATAAAACATTCTTCAATTCAGCTTGATACGTTTCTATAGTTTTATAAATGTTTTTATCTTTACTAACAGTAGACACACTTTTCAAAGTTTCAATTAAAACCGATGTTTTATCCAATGTTTCACAAGCGAATCTGCCAATACAACGGAGTCCATTACCACACATTTCCGCCTCTGAACCATCAGGATTAAACATTCTCATTTTTCCATCAGCAACCTTACTATTTTGAAAAAACAGAATGCCATCGACTTGCTCTGTCTCACATAATGATTTTGATAGTGTCACACGTTCTTCTTCTGAAAACAAAATTTTCTCGTATTCATCAATAAGTATAAAATTATTGCTAGAACCGTGACATTTTAATAGTTGTAATTTCATTAGTTCACATTCTCAATTGTAAAAATACTATGCAAAGCATCCACTAAACGGCAAACTGGGACAATTTCCATACCAGGTATTCCTTCAGCAGGTGCATTAGATTTAGGGATGATAGCTCGTTTAAAACCATGTTTTGCAGCCTCTCGTAAACGTTCTACTCCATTGGGAACAGGGCGAATTTCTCCTGCTAAGCCGACTTCACCAAATACTATCAAGCCTTTAGACACAGTCGCATTTTGCAAGCTTGAGAGCACCGCAACTAATACCGCTAAATCAGCACCTGTTTCACTAATTTTAACACCACCGACGACATTGACAAAAACATCTTTGCTCGATGTCGCTAATCCACCATGTCTGTGTAGCACCGCTAGCAAGACGGCTAAACGGTTTTGTTCTAAACCTAAAGCCACTCGGCGAGGATTAGGATTACGTGTTTCATCGACCAAAGCTTGCACTTCAACTAATAAAGGGCGTGTTCCTTCATGTGTAACCATGATGACGCTACCAGGTACTTCCGCTTCATTTCGTGACAAAAAAATGGCAGAGGGATTATTAATTTCTTTTAAACCCTTATCCGTCATTGCAAACACACCGAGTTCATTAATAGCACCAAAACGATTTTTAATCGCTCGTATCACGCGAAATCTGGTTCCTGTATCACCTTCAAAATATAATACGGTGTCTACCATGTGTTCTAAAATACGTGGTCCTGCTAATGCCCCTTCTTTGGTCACATGTCCAACTAAAAAAATAGCAGTATTGCTTTGTTTGGCATAACGCACTAATTGTGCAGCACTTTCACGGACTTGGGCAACAGCACCGGGTGCAGATTGTAAGATTTCTGTGTGTATCGTTTGGATAGAATCTATAACCATCACTTTTGGCTGTTCTTTTTGTGCAGTACTCAGTATTATTTCAACCAGTGTTTCAGTGAGCAATTTTACTCGTTGGACATCTAAACCTAAACGTTGGGCACGTAAACTGACTTGTTGTGGAGATTCTTCACCTGTGACATATAAAGGACAGGTGGATGATATTTGACTTAATTTTGAAATGGTTTGTAGTAGCAAAGTAGATTTACCAATACCAGGATCACCACCAATCAAGATGATTGATCCACCCACTAATCCTCCCCCTAAAACACGGTCTAGTTCAGCTATACCCGTTGACATACGGGATTTTTCTGTCGCTTCTATTGTACCTAATAGAGAAACAGTGGCTTCAAAACCACTGTATCCAGTAATCTTGCGTTCTTCTATAGGCGTTTCTTCTAAAGTACTCCATTCTCCACAATCAGGACATTGCCCTGCCCATTTTGAAGTGGTGGCAGCACATTTGTTGCAAGTATAGGTGGTTTTTTTTCGTGGCATAATTAAAAACCTGGACAGGTTTATACTCGATGTTCAGGTTTGTTTTATTTCACAGAATTGGTATACATTTGCACAACTTTATTCATTTCAATGAGTAAAGGCATATTAATTTGTTCAGCTTTATCTAAAGCTGTCCAAGAAATATCAACATTATCTACAATAGGTTTATATTCGATCCAAAGCATCTTGACAATATTTAATTGTGCGTGAATCGCAACATTTTTTGTAGCAAATAAACCAAGTTCTTTATCACCATTAAGAAGCCCATTTAGCGTGCGATCAAATAGGGCAGCAGATGCTTTGACTTTAGCCTTATTTTTATAAGTGTGAATACGATTTGCAACTAACATCAACTCCTTAGTCATTTTCTGTGTCAACATCCGTTGCTTACCTGCTAAATTAATTGTGATAGCCATCGCTGGAGAGAGCTTAGAAGCGTTATTTTTTTCGTACATCTGTACTGCTTTATTCATCTCCTCCAATAACGGCATATTTTGAAGTGCAATAGCTCTCAAGACATGAAGAGGAGCTGTTCCTTTAAGCACAACAATCACACTTCTTTGGAAACGCCACCATAATTTTTCAACTTTTTCCAATTGTTTCATGATCGCATGGTCGTCTATTTTGACCAAACCCAATTTGGCATCACCATGGATTAAACCTTTTATTGTTTGTTCAAAAAGTTCAGCAGTTTCTCGGAGATTGATTTCATTATCAGCAACATGAACCCCTCTGCCAATGAGCATTATTTCTTTGCTCATTTTTTGACTGAGCATCCGTTGTTTCCCTGCTAAATTGATGATTGTTGCCATCTCTTGTTGAGTCACAGCAAAAACTGTTACATTTAAACAAAAGATAATAACTAAGGCAAAGCTATATTTTATATAGTTCATTTTATTCCATTTATAATAACAAAAATATTGGTAGTGTAACCCTACCGAAATCAAAAGAATTCATTATAACAGTTTCAAGAAAAATTGGATATTAGGGATATTATGTTTAATAGAGGCGCACCGTTAATTTGGAAACGGTGACAATTGCCCACCATTTCCAAAATCCCCATTACATCAATGAAATTTTCAAAATGTCTTTGTAGGGTGGAGAAATTATCTTGCTCACCTAATACTGAAATAACTTCCATTTTTTTCTCAAAATTATATGATTTTTGGCCAGATTAGTGTTAAAATTAACAAATAAAATCAAATTGGGAATAAATTACATGTTCGGTTTTTCTAGTCAAGCAAAGAGTTCTGTTAAAGAAGGAATGGCTCAACAAGCTAATCTTCTTATACAAAAAGCGCTTTATACCACATTAGATAGTCCTGTTATAGGCGCACTGGCTCAACACGCTAATCTTGATAAAGCATTATCTCTTGTTAAAGAGCATTTTACATTTACAGCAGATGAAATTGCTAAAGCCTATCAACAAAGTTATAGTTATGCGTTAGCCGCAATTTCGGCAGGTTTAGCCATGCCAAAAGAAAAAACGGCGTTTCTAAAGAAACTCTCTACTTCTAA
>DAOVTJ010000072.1 GCA_030633165.1 Thiomargarita sp.
ATTTTTGCAGGTAAAGCTCATCCCAAAGATATTCCTGGGCAAGACTTACTCAAAGAAATTTACAACATGAGTTGTGATCCAGAATTTATGGGTAAAATTCTGCTGGTACAAGGTTATGATCTAGCACTATCACGTCGTTTAGTGTCTGGAGTGGATGTGTGGCTCAATAATCCCGTGTATCCTCTTGAAGCCAGTGGAACTTCTGGTATGAAAGTTGCCATTAATGGTGGGATTAATCTCAGTGTACTTGATGGGTGGTGGCCTGAAAGCTATGATGGAGAAAATGGTTGGGCTATCAAACCTTCGCCACATAATGACAATCCTGCGTTGCGTGATCAAGAAGATGCTCGTAGCTTGTATGAAATCTTGCAAGATGAAGTTATTCCGCTTTACTATAAACAAAATAGTTATGGTTATTCGGATGGTTGGGTAAAAAAAGCCAAACATTCTATGGCGACGATACTTCCCCAATTTAACACAATGCGGATGCTCAATGATTATTTGGAGAATCTCTATCTTCCTGCAAGTCGTCAAGGCAAACAGTTAAATTGTGATAATTATGTCAAGGCACAAGAACTAGCAAAATGGAAAGCGCAAGTAAGAGCGAAATGGTCAGATGTTGGCATACGTATTGTATCCGCGCCTGAGACACAAATGTCTTATGGAGAGTCGATAACAATACAAGTTGCTGTGCGTTTAAATGATTTACAAACAAATGATGTCAAGGTTGAATTATTACTCGCCCGAAAAATTTATCACCCTGAAATTTTAGTACCGACTGAGAAAGATTTGCATAAACTGTGGCATAGCCATAAAAAATATACGAAATCATATCAGTTTATAGCAGAAAGATCCTTACATGATAGTGAAGAATCTCTCTATACTCTAAATTTTCAACCCGATTTATGCGGTGGTTTAAGTTATAGGATTCGCATATATCCTACTCATCCGCTGCTTTCTGAACCCCTGGGAATGATGCTTTGGGTTTAAATTTATCCCTTTGCTGATAAAGAGATTGAGTATAAATAAACAATACCCAAGCCTAATTCACTCTCTTGGCATAGTTCCCTACCTGCCCACTTATCTTTCAATGCAACGGTTTACCAAAAACCGTTGTGCTGATACATTTGATGAATTATGGTTCCTTCAACATTCACCAGTCTATACTTTAGGGCAAGCCGCTAAACGTGAACACTTACTCAATACAGGCAAAATTCCCATTCTTCTCATTAATCGCGGTGGACAAGTCACTTATCATGGTCCAGGTCAATTAATTGTTTATATCTTAATGGATATCAAGCGTCGCCATTGGGGTGTCAAAAAATTAGTACATGCTTTAGAGCAAGCTATAATTGACTATCTTGCCAGTCAACACCTAAAGGCTACACGTCGTGAAAAAGCACCAGGTGTTTATGTCGATAACTGTAAAATAGCTGCTTTAGGCTTAAAAATACAGCGAGGATGTACTTATCATGGATTAAGCTTAAATGTGGATATGGACTTGAAACCTTTTTATGGCATTAATCCTTGTGGTTATGCGGGCTTGAAAGTGACACAATTGCGGGATTTAGGGAATAATAATGATATTGAACAAGTACAAACGCAGTTTTTACCCTATTTATTAGATACATTAAATACTCATGAATACGTCTCTTCTCCGTAAACCAGACTGGATTCGCATAAAATTGCCAACAAATGGAACAGTAGGCAAACTCAAATCCACACTAAAAAATCATTTACATACCGTTTGTGAAGAAGCTTCTTGTCCGAATTTAAATGAATGTTTTTCTGAAGGCACAGCAAGCTTTTTGATATTAGGCAATATTTGCACACGACGTTGTCCCTTTTGCAATATTGCACATGGATACCCCAACCCTGTAGATACAGAAGAACCATTCAAACTTGCCAAAACGATTGAGGGAATGCATTTAAAATACGTTGTTATTACATCAGTTAATCGTGATGACTTACGTGATGGCGGTGCAAAACATTTTGTGGCTTGTATTCAGGCAATACGCGAGATTTCACCACACACACATATTGAAATACTAGTGCCTGATTTTCGAGGAAAATTGGAAATAGCCTTACCAATATTTAAACAAGCTTTGCCTGAAGTGTTTAATCATAATCTGGAAACCATTATCCGTTTATACCAAAAATCTCGCCCTGGTGCAGATTATGACTGGTCATTACAACTACTCAAACATTTTAAAGCCACATATCCACACATCCCCACAAAATCAGGATTAATGCTAGGCTTGGGTGAAACTATTGAAGAAATATTGCAAGCGATGCGAGATTTACGCGCCCATAATTGCGATATGCTTACTTTAGGGCAATATTTACAACCCAGTCGTCACCATCTTCCCGTTCAACGTTATGTCACTCCTAAAGAATTTAAAGAACTTGCTAAATTCGGTAAACAAATGGGCTTTAAAAATGTGGCAAGTGGACCATTGGTACGCTCTTCTTATCATGCTGAGAAGCAACTTGATACAATAAATTATAAGGGTTAATAAGTTATTGCAGATCTCACAGTTTTCCTCTCTAATTGCCGATAAGTAATCGCCTCCATTAAATGCGCTGTTTGAATATTTTCAGTATGCCATAAATCTGCAATTGTTCGTGACACCTTTAAAATTCGATACCATGCCCGTGCTGATAAACCTAATCGCTCAATCGCGGTGTCTAGCAAACGTTCATCCGTTTCACTTAATTGACAATGCTTATCAATATCTTGATTACTTAATAAACTATTTGGTTTATCACACCGTTGTAATTGCATTTCTCTTGCGGCAATGACGCGAGCGCGTACTGTTGCACTACTTTCTCTCGCTGTATCTATACGTAATTCAGCACGCGGTTGATTAGGGACTTCAATATGTAAATCAATTCTGTCTAACAATGGACCAGAAATTCTCGAACGATAGCGGTTGATTTGTTGAGGACTACATTGACACCGATTACTGCTGGAATCGCCAAGGTAGCCACAAGGACAAGGATTCATGGCAGCGACTAATTGAAAATTAGCAGGAAAATCAGCAGTATGAGCTGCACGTGAAATTGTGATATGTCCTGATTCTATGGGTTCACGTAAAACTTCTAAAACTCGTTTATCGAATTCTGGTAATTCATCTAAAAATAAAATTCCATTATGTGCCAACGAGACTTCACCAGGACGTGGATGACTGCCACCGCCCACTAAAGCAACACCAGAAGCAGTATGATGCGGTGAACGAAATGGTCGAATGCCCCAAACTGTTGAGTCAAATCCGTTTCGAGCAATTGAAGCAACAGTCGCGCTTTCTAAAGCTTCGTTTTCCGTCATAGGCGGTAAAATACCTGGCATACGACTAGCTAACATGGTTTTACCTGTGCCTGGGGGTCCCATCATTAATAAATTATGTCCACCAGCAGCAGCAATTTCTAAAGCACGTTTAGCATGATGTTGACCACGCACATCACTTAAATCTGCAACATGGCTGGCATTAGCAAGATTAGGAGCATGATCATTCTTGTAGGGAGTAATTGGGGCAGTTTTTTGTAAATGGCTACAAATCTCAAGTAAATGTTTAACAGGTAAAATAGAGACTCCGCTGACTATTCCAGCTTCTGTCGCATTTTCAAAGGGAACAACAGCTTGTCGATTAGCATTTCTGGCTGCTAAAGCCATTGGCAAAATACCGCGCACAGGGCGTAAATCACCATTTAAGGCTAATTCACCAACAAATTCATATTGTGATAATTGATCCGAAGGAATTTGGCGAGAAGCTGCAAGTATGCCTAATGCAATGGCAAGATCAAAGCGCCCTCCCTCTTTAGGTAAATCTGCTGGCGCAAGATTGATTGTAATACGCTGTAGTGGAAATTCAAATTGGGTATTTAACAATGCACTACGAACACGTTCTTGACTTTCTTTCACGGCGGCTTCTGGCAAGCCGACTATCAATAACTTAGGTAAGCCATTGGTCAAATGTACTTCAATAGTGACTGAAATTGCTTGAACGCCAACTTGAGCCCGACTGTAGAGAATGGCTAAAGAAGACAGAAGATTACTCGGCTTGTTTAGAGGATTGTGTCCCTTCTAAGGCTGCCAGTTGCGCCTCAAGGGTTTCTAAACGGGCACGAGTTCGTTTTAGCATTGCATTTTGCACTTCAAATTCCTCTCGCGTGACTAAATTCATTTTGCGTAAAGCAGAATCTAAAGCAACCCGTAAATTTTTTTCTAAGTCTTCATGTAGACTTGATAAACTTTGGGGTAATGCCTCTGTGACTTGTTTAAAAAAAACATCGAAATTAGGTATACTATTCATGTTTTTTTGTTTTAAACCTCATTATATTTTGTATTAATTAGCTTTCGTCCATTTTTATTACGCCAATTATTGGTATCACGCAAGGAATGAACACAACCACAATATTTTTGTTGATAAAAATTTTCCTGTTTAGAAATTTCTATCATACGTTGTGCTCCTCCTTTTTTGCGCCAATTATATGTCCAATATATTAAATCAGAATAGTTCTCTGCAGCACGTATACCACATTCATTCACTTGTTGAAAATCTTTCCAACGAGAAATTCCTAATGAACTGGTTAATATTTTAAACCCATTTTCATTCGCATAGCAAGCGGCACGTTGCAAACGCATATCAAAGCAAATAGTACACCGATGCCCACGTTCTGGTTCACATTCCAAGCCTTTTGTATGCTCAAACCACCGTTCACTGTCATAATCGGCATCAATAAAGGCGATTTTATTTTTTGTAGCAAAACGTTTATTTTCTTCTTTGCGAATTTCATATTCTCCTCGTGGATGAATATTTGGATTATAGAAAAAAACTGTGTAGTCAATGCCTGATGCCAACAAAGCCGCCATTATTTCTCCAGAGCAAGGCGCACAACAGGAGTGCAATAAAACACGTTTTTCACCGTTGGGTAGAGAAAGCATGGGTAATGTTCTTAGCTTATTTTGTTGGAATTTGTTGGCATGAGGCGTTTTCAGCAGTGATTCTTGTCGTAAATTGCGTTTTATTCGGACAGGTTTTGGGGGTAAAATGAATAGCTGTTAAGGGAGAAAAAATTGTGCTACTGTAATTTTCCTTCTTGAAATGAGTTTTACTGAGTAAACCTGCTTGAAAATAAAATGTATCGTTGTTGGCTTGAATTTGTTTCATAAGTTTCGCAGTTTCCAATTCAACATCAATAGTCATTTGCATGGCTTCCTGTCCCTTCTTCGCATTTTTTATCGCAGGAACAGTATAATTACCCAGTATTTTAATATCTTTGACATCTAATATCAATTTTGTCTTCGAAAGAGGAGATTTAATTTTCGGTTGACTGGACAAACAGCGGCTATACAGTAATACCAAAACACGTTCCTCACTTTTGCTTGGAATACTTCCCATTTCAAATTTAAAAGTAACCACTTGTCTTTTCTTGGGATCAAACGCCATTGATAAAATACTTTCTGGACGATGTTTTGTCAACTTGACTTCTGGCACAGAACAATTTTGTAATTTTCTTTTATCAGCTTTGTCCACTGTGATGGAGGCGATGTTAATTTGACTTTTTCCGCCTGGTGCCTCTTTGGGTGATTTCTGAGGGAAGGGGGGAGTATTCGGACTTATAGCAGGACCATCTGCTGTTTTTGAATTAGCCCATGCTGGACTCGTTGCTAACAATAAGGCACTAGCTGTTTTTTTCAATTTAGAACTTTTTTTCATAGTATTTTGATAAATGTATTAAAATCCAGAACGTAATTTTTCAATGAACCGTTGACCCATTTCATCGGGTAATTTTTTTTCCGCTGAGAGTTGAATTACTTGATGTCGTTGTTTAACATCCCTTCCTAATAAACGTAACTAATATCGGCGAATTTTTTCATTACTGCGAAAATGCGCCTCTGTCATACCATTAATATATAAGTTAACAAATCGTTCTTCATGTTGTAAATAATGATGTTTTTCTAAAATACCTTCCCGTTTAAAACCAAATTTTTCTGTATTTTTTTCTGAACATTCATTGTATTCATAAACATAGGTATATATTCGATTTAATTTATAGCTATTAAATGCTAAATCTAAAATTAATAGTGTTGTTTCTGTACCATAACCCACTGAACGATGTTTTTGATTAAATAAACCAATTAAATATTCAGCCCGTTTATGAAGAGAGCTATAATCAGTTAATAGAGCGACTCCAATAGGACCATGCCATTTATGTTCTACCAGATATTCTATAAAACCCAATTCTGCAGGATTATGTTCTAGCCGATCTGCTAACATTTTAGCAAGTTGCTTTTCAGTTTGCTCTTTGGTGTTAGAACGGTAAAGACGAGTAAAGGATTCATCTTGATAGGCGTTTAGTAAAATTGATGCATCCTCAGGGATTGTTTGACGTAATCGTAAATTGTGCCCTTGGTTATAAAGAACCATAAGTAGAGAGAAATAAATTTTTTAACAAGGAAATTAATAATACTATATTTGAAAAAAATATACAATATATAGCATTAATATCAAAATTTTGTACAGTCTCACTACTATATTAGAAATAACTTATTTTGATGAACACTGCTAAAAAGAAATTTTTAAAATTATTCAATGTTTTGGAAGGTGAAGAAATAAATGTCATTATTCTATTTATTATCTTTTTCTTAATAAAATCATCAACTGTGTTGTTTGAAAATTTTTCAGAAACGATGCTCTTGAAACGCTTTGGTGTACAACATTTAGCCTTATTGTTATTTATTAAAGCACTTTTTATTGCTTTTGTTTTGACAGGATTAGGACAACTGATTGATCGTTTTAGTCGAATCACGTTTTTAAAACACGTGTTTATTGCAATCGCTTTTTGTTATATTTTGATTAGGATATTAGTGATGGCACAATTATCATTAATTTATCCTTTCATTTATATTTTAGGGGCACTTTTTGATAATCTATTTGCACTGGTATTTTGGCTTTTAGCAGGTGATATTTTTGATACGAGACAATCTAAGCGTTTATTTCCGTTATTAAGTGCTAGTGGTATTTTGGGTTCCATTGTGGGGAATTTTTCTTCTCTATTTTTTGTACTACATATTGCTATTGATAATATTTTATTTATATCAGCATCATTGCTTTTTGTTGCCTTTCTTTTTTTGAACAAATTTTCTTGTCAATTTTCTCATATCAAACAACAGTCGATCAAAACTAAAAAGAAACCATCAAAGATTAGAGATTTACTAAAAATATCATTATTACTTAAATTACTTATTTTAATTGTGGGTATTCCTGCTATTTTAAAACCAATTATAGATTATCAATTTCTGTTTTTAGCTAATGAAACTTATTCTTCAGAACAAACTTTGATGGTATTTTGGGGTGTTTTTAAAGGTAGTTTTAATATTATCTTGTTAATTATGCAATTATTTTTTACAGGAAAGATCTTTAGTCACATTGGTATTACACGTGTACTATTTTTTGTCCCAATAAATCTCACCTTAATTTTTGCGGTTTTTCTCGCGCGTTTTGATATGGTGGTTGCGATTTACGCCAAAATGTCTACCAAGATTTTGAGTAAGGCTTTCAATAATCCTGCTAAAAAAACTTTATATGGTTTTTTTATAACTCAAACACGCGAGAAAGTTTCTATTTTTATGAAAGCCATTTTAACAAAAACGGGTAATTTATTAGGTAGTATCATTCTCTTGATTCCTATACTGGGTACTTATTCAGTCAATGTTCTTGGTTTTGGGATTGCTTTGATTGGATTAATTGCAGTCATACTTTTTTTGCTCAATTATGACAAAATTTTAAGTATTGCTATTTCTAGTCGTTTGATTGATTGTGAAGAGATCGATGAACCAAATACGGCTACTAAGAATAATGAGAAAAAAGAACAATCTATCGCGATTTGTCTTCAAAAAGCCTATCAAAAATCTCTTGATCTTTCTGTTATTAAGGATAACAAATTAGTTGAAAAGTTTTTACAGGAACAAATTCAAGAGATGAAAAATGCGTTACTTTTTTTAATTATTCAAGATAAAAAAGGACTAAAAAATTTGAAAACGGCGATAAATAGCCCTAATCCCCGATTAACAGCTTTTGCTTTGGAAAGAATAGAATATCTTTCTCCTCGAAAATTTCGCCAAGCTATTGTCATGCTTTTTGAACAAGAAGAAAATGTATGCGATAACTTTTATAAGTTATTGTCTTTAAAACAACGAACATCAGCTGTTATTCTACGTGAATATGAGGAAGCAAATAAGATATGAGAATATCTATGTTTTTTCGCAAAAAACCAGGTTTCACAAAAAACCTGGTTTTTCAAAAATCAATACATTCCCAATTTTTTCTCTAAAAAGTAAATATTGCTCCCACCAGCTTGAAAAATTCCATCTCTTAGCAAGGTTTTATGTAAAGGAACATTAGTTTTAATGCCTTCAATAATTATCTCATCTAAAGCCATTCTCATACGTGCCATAGCTGACTCACGTGTATGACTATGAGTGATAAGCTTGCCAATCATGGAATCATAATAAGGGGGTACTCGATAACCACTATAGAGATGAGTATCGACGCGCACACCAGCACCGCCTGGCGCATGGTAACGAGAAATAAGCCCTGGGGAAGGCATAAAATTATCAGGATCTTCTGCATTTATGCGACATTCCATTGCATGTCCTTGAATTTTGACATCTCTTTGTTTATAAGTTAATTTTTCACCAGCCGCAATTTGTAATTGTTCACGTACAATATCTATACCAGTAACCAATTCAGTGACAGGATGTTCAACTTGTAAACGGGTGTTCATTTCAATGAAATAAAACTCATCATCTTCATATAGAAATTCAAAGGTACCTGCACCGCGATAGCCGATTTCCCGACATGCTTGAGCACAACGCTCTCCGATTTTCTTACGTAGGTGTTTAGATAACCCTGGTGCTGGAGCTTCTTCTATCATTTTTTGATGACGACGCTGCATAGAACAATCACGTTCGCCCAAGTGAATGGCATTACCATGTTCATCTGCTAAAACTTGAAATTCGATATGACGTGGATTTTCAAGATATTTTTCCATGTACACTTGTGCGTTACCAAAAGCAGCAGCTGCTTCACTTTGAGTTAAAGAAATGGCGTTATGTAATGCCGCTTCGCTACGTACAACGCGCATACCACGCCCTCCTCCTCCTCCAGCTGCTTTGATAATTACGGGGTAACCAATGTCACGTGCTATTTGTAAACTCTTATCTATATCATCATCAAGTACGCCATCTGAACCAGGCACACAAGGCACACCAGCTTTTTTCATACTGGCAATGGCTGAAACCTTATCTCCCATTACACGAATGGTATCTGGACGTGGTCCTATAAAAATAAAACCACTTTTTTCTACTTGTTCTGCAAAATCTGCATTTTCTGACAAAAAACCATAGCCTGGATGAATAGCGACGGCATCAGTGACTTCCGCAGCACTAATGACAGCAGGGATATTTAAATAACTATCTGCGGAGGATGGGGGTCCAATACATACGGATTCATCAGCTAGTCGTACATGTTTGAGGTCACGATCTGCGGAAGAATGCACCGCCACAGTACTAATACCCATTTCTCGACAAGCTCTCAGAATGCGTAGTGCAATCTCGCCTCGGTTGGCGATAACAATTTTAGACAGCATGCACTTAACCTCTTTATCAGTTATTCAATCACAAATAACGGTTCGTCATATTCAACTGGGGCACCGTTATCAACCAAAATTTTGGTGACAGTACCTGCTTTATCAGCCGTAATTTGGTTAAGGATTTTCATAGCTTCAATAATGCACAAGGTATCCCCTTCATTTAGCTGTTGTCCCTTTTCAACAAAATGTGGTGTATTAGGAGAGGCAGCCCGGTAGAACGTGCCTACCATAGGTGATTTTATGATATGTCCATTATGTTGAATCTCAGTTTTTTCTGGACTACTTATCTCTGCTACTGCTGGTACAGCAGCTAGAGGAGCCATATTTTGGACTGGTTGCATAACCACAGGAGCAGCACGACTGATACGAACAGACTCCTCACCTTCGTGAATTTCAATTTCTGTTTGTCCTGAGACTTCAAGCATTTCTATGAGTTTTTTGATTTTACGAATATCCATAAACCTACCTCGATTTCGACAAAATAGATAGTGCTGCTTGCAAAGCTAAATTATAGCCTTGCGCTCCAAGTCCGCTAATAACACCGACGGCAATATCCGAAAAATAAGAATGATGCCTAAAAGCTTCACGGGCATGCACATTGGATAAATGGATTTCGATAAACGGAATAGCAACGGCTAACAAGGCATCGCGCAAAGCGACACTGGTATGCGTGAAAGCTGCGGGATTAATGATAATAAAATTAATCTCATTCTGAGGGGCAGCGTGGAGTTGTTCTATTAAATGGTGTTCAGCATTACTTTGAAAACTTCTGAGTTGATGACCTGCATTTTGTGCGATTTGAACAAGTTGTTGATTAATGCTTGCTAAGGTCGCATGACCATAATGCGTCGGTTCACGTTCACCTAATAAATTTAAATTCGGTCCATGTAGCACCAATATATTAAACATTTTGGCTCATATTTTGTTGCTCTGTTACTGTTTAGAGTGCATACTATATCACATTTTTGTGGAAAATGATGCTGAAAACTATCGACGTGCCAAGGCATGATGCCCTATATCTGTGCGATAAAACATATTTTCCCACTGAATTTGTTTAACCAGTGTATAAGCTTTTGATTGTGCTTCTTGTACATTTTCCCCTAAAGCACATGCACATAACACTCGTCCACCTGCTGTTATAATTTGTTTGTTGTTTTCAGTTGTGCCAGCATGAAAAATTTTACCCTCTAATTGCGCGGCTTTTGATAAACCATTGATTACTAATCCTGTTGCATATTTACTAGGATATCCCCCTGCTGCTAATACTACACCTAAAGCAACACGCGGATCCCAGGTAATATTGATATGGTGCAGACGTTTATCTAACGCGGCGAGACAAAGTTCAACTAAGTCGGAACGTAATCGGAGTAAAATGGGTTGTGTTTCAGGATCACCAAAACGGCAATTATATTCTAAAACTTTAGGATTTCCATGAGCATCAATCATGATACCTGCATATAAGAATCCTGTATAAGGATGACCTTCTGTTGCCATAGCGCGTACGGTGGGCTCTATAATGTCGTCCATAATTCGCGCTTCGATGTTGGGTGTGACAACCGGTGCTGGTGAATAAGCCCCCATACCGCCCGTGTTAGGACCTTCGTCATTGTTAAGCAGTCTTTTATG
>DAOVTJ010000243.1 GCA_030633165.1 Thiomargarita sp.
CGTGTTATTTACCTCCCAGGTCAAAATAGAGAAGTTGATTTGTTGGCAGCATGTCAGTTACTTGCTGAGGAATACGAAACAAATGAAATTCTAATAGAAACAGGGGCGACTTTAAGCGGTGCGATGCTACGTGCAGGTTTAATTGATGAAGTGATTATTTATATGGCACCTATTCTTATGGGAAATAAGGCGCGGGGCTTATTTGATTTACCACATCTTGAACATTTAAATCAACATATTTCATTGGATATTGTTGATATACGAGCTGTAGGGCGCAATTGGCGCATTACAGCTTTTCCTATTTCTGCTTGATATTTCTCCCCATATTGTGGGGAAAAATATCTTATCCATGAATCATCCGCCCTTCAACATCTAAAGCTGCTTCATGTATAGCTTCAGATAAAGTTGGGTGCGCATGAATTGTTCTCGCTAAATCTTCTGCACTAGATTCAAGTGCCATGGCTGTTACTGCTTCAGCAATGAGTTCTGATGCTGAAATACCAAAGATATGTACACCCAATATTTTATCTGTTTTAGCATCTGCAATAATACGCACCATACCACTTGTTTCATTAGCCGCTCGTGCTCTGCCACTCGCTATAAAGGGAAATTGACCCACCTTATATTCAACGCTTTCTGTTTTAAGTTGTTCCTCCGTTTTGCCAACCCAAGCTATTTCAGGCCAAATATAAACAATATAAGGTATTATGTCATAAAACATTTCACTATTTTGTCCAGCAATGCGTTCTGCTACCATCATACCTTCTTCTGAGGCTTTGTGCGCTAACATTGCACCACCATTCACATCACCGATCGCATAAATTCCTGGTATTGCAGTTTGACAATGTTTATCAACTGGGATGAATCCATGTTTATTGACTGGAATGCGTATGTTTCTTGTATTGGGTTGACGCCCCACAGCGACGATGAGTTTATCCACAATTAGTATTTGCTCACCTTTTTTATCCTTATAATTAATAGTGACTTCATTATTAGCTGCAGTCGTTGCGGTGACATTTGCCCCTAAAATAATTTTCAATCCTTGTTTTTTCAATTCTCGTTGTGCTGCTGCTGCAATTTTACGGTCTGCTATTGCTAGAAATTCGGGTAAAGCTTCAAGAATTGTAACTTGGCTGCCTAATCGACTCCACACGCTACCCAATTCTAAACCAATCGCCCCTGATCCTATTATGCCAAGACGTTTAGGTATACTGTCAAATGCTAATGCGCCTGTTGAGTCAACAATGTTATCAGCGATCGGGGCAATGGGAATTTTAGCAGGTACCGAACCGCTAGCGATAATAATATTATCGGCAGTAAGTGTTTGTTTGCTACCGTCATGGGCAGTAATTTCAACTTGTTTTTCACCGCTTAAACGTGCGATTCCTGCCAATTGAGTGATTTTATTCTTTTTAAATAGGCTAGCAATACCTTGGGTGAGGATTTTGATGATTTTAGCCTTCCTCGCTTGCATCGTACTAATATCAATATTTAAGCTTTCGCACTTTATACCATGTGCTGCGGCATGTTTTTGCATAAAGTAGTAGTGATGCGAAGAATCTAATAAAGCTTTAGAGGGAATACAGCCCACATTGAGGCAAGTCCCTCCTAAAGAAGGTTTGTTAGCAGAATTAAGCCATTTATCAACACAAGCAGTCGTCATGCCAAGTTGTGCACAACGAATGGCAGCGACATATCCGCCTGGTCCAGCACCTATTACAATAACATTATAATCTGTCATGATTTTTTTTTAATACGTTAAAAATTGCAGTATGTCATAATAAACTTCTGTTTACTTAAAAAAAAGGAAATCTATTATAATGAAATCACCAGTACATGTTGCTATCACTGGCGGAGCGGGTCAAATCGCTTATTCTTTGCTATTTCGTATTGCTTCAGGGGAAATGTTAGGATTAGATCAACCTGTGATTTTACATTTACTGGAAATACCAAGGGCATTAGGGGCTTTAAAAGGGGTTGCGATGGAGCTCGAAGATTGTGCCTATCCATTGTTACAAGATATTATCGTAACAGATGATGCTGTTCAGGCTTTTACAGATGTGAATTATGCTTTACTGGTTGGCGCAACACCACGTGGTCCTGGAATGGAGAGAAGTGATTTACTCAAAATTAATGCTGAAGTCTTCAAGGTACAAGGCAAAGCTTTGAATGATCATGCTAATCGTGATGTCAAAATATTGGTTGTTGGCAATCCTGCTAATACTAATGCTTATATTACCAAACATGCTGCTCCCGATTTAAATCCCAAACAATTTACTTCAATGATGAGTCTTGATCATCACCGTGCTTTAAGCCAATTAGCAGCTAAAACGGGATGTCAAGTAACAGATATTAAAAATATGGTAGTTTGGGGCAATCATTCTGCTGGGCAATATCCTGATCTTAGTTATGCCACTGTTAAGGGGCAAGCGGCAAAATCCTTAGTGGAACAGGATTGGATTGTTAATGATTTTATTCCCACGGTGCAAAAGCGCGGTGGGGCGATTATTGAGGCACGTGGTAAATCAAGTGCTGCTTCTGCAGCTTTTGCTGCCCTTTCACATATTCGTAATTGGGTCATGGGTTCAGAAGAATGGGTCAGTATGGGTATTTGTAGTGATGGTAGTTATGGTATACCTGAAGGTTTAATGTATTCTTTCCCTGTGACTATAAAAAATGGTGATTATCAAATTGTGCAAGGTTTGGAAATTGATGACTTTAGTCGTGGTTATTTATTAGCCAATCAACGTGAATTAGAAGCAGAACGTGATGCGCTTGTCGAGGTGATCAAATAATTTTTCCTATCTTTCAATAGCGATTCTGACAATTTTAAAGTTTGTAGGGTGCGTAAGATACACCCTACATTGCACCACTAGCAATGTGATAGTTTGTGATAAAATGCAAGGTTATTTTAAGAGAACCGGGCCATTATTTTATAATAATGTATTAAATAATCAATAAGTTACGCTTGTATTTTTTGAAAACTTATTTAAATCAATATTTCTGCAAATATGCCCTATTACCACACTAAAAGTACAGAAAACTTTAATCACTAATGACTCTAAGTCATTGATTTTTATATCACCCAGATTGCCCCCCCTCCATCTGGACCGTAGCCGGTGAGTTCATACCATTCCAACTCTTTCCGACTTTAAAAAAAGCAAAATTACAGTCAGGCTTACTCTCGCCTATTTGATATTGTTGTTATGGATCAACTCTATCACCGAATTTAGAGAGGATACCTTATTCAGTTATTTCGGCTTATCATCCTGATGTTTCGCCAATGGTAAAAGCGTATTAGACAGCCCCACAGCACTGCCCACATAAAATAGTCCCATTCCCA
>DAOVTJ010000138.1 GCA_030633165.1 Thiomargarita sp.
GACCCTAATCGAGAAGATGACACATATATACTGGAACTCATAAAGAAGGTAATCACCGTGAGTTTAGAGACAGTAGAGATTGTAGAGGGATTGAAATAAATTATGTTAATCGCACAATCACTAAAAATTCAACGCGGAGAAAGTATTATTCTAAATAGGTGTTCTTTTTCTCTAAAAGAGGGTAGTTTCACCTATCTCGCTGGGGCATCTGGTGTGGGTAAAAGTACCCTACTTTGGACATTGGCACGTATGTATCCATTAATCGCGGGAGAACTTTGGTTTCAAGGAAAATCACAAAATGAAATTATGGTCAATCGCTGGCGTACTAATATTGCCTTATTACCCCAAAGTCCTATTATCTTACCTGGCACAGTTGCTGATAATTTACTGTATCCTCTCCAAACTTTTCGTATTCAAAAAGAACGATATGAATTCTTGCCCAAAACTGAAAAATTACATAAAGAACTAGACACCGTGGGACTCGGTGATATCCCATTAGAACGTGAAGCAGCTTCACTTTCAGGCGGACAACAGTCACGAATCGCCTTAATAAGGCTAATATTGACCCAACCTAAAATTATTTTAGCAGATGAACCCACAACCGGTGTTGATCAAGCCACTTCAAAATTAGTTCTTAATCGACTACACAGATTTTGTGAAGAAGGCGGTGCTGTTCTTATCACTAGTCATGTACATGCAGAACTTATGCAATGTACACACATTATACTCAATGGAAATGCTGGACTCTCTATCAAAACATGCCTATCAACATCGGTTGGGTAGAATTAGCCCTTGCCACATTTTTTATCGTCTTTGCTGGTGCGATTACTTTGCTGATGTCGCTTGGGCTCTTACGCACACTTGCGATTGCAACTTTTCGTACTTATGTACAACTCATTGCATTAGGATTTGTTCTCAGCTGGATATTTCAAACACATACGCCTTGGATTGTTTTAAGTATCTTTCTTTTTATGATGTTGATGACAGCACAAATATTACTTCAACGTGTCAAACTTAAACCGCCTCATCTTTATTTGAGTACTTTTAGTGCTGTTTTTATAGCCAGTACTGTGGTCACCTTTTCTGTCACAGGATTGATTATCCATGTTGACCCTTGGTACGATCCACGGTATGTTTTAACTATCGGTGGCATGATACTCGGCAATGCGATGAATGGCATAGCTCTCGCGCTTGAACGCCTATTTGACGATCTCAAAAAACGTGAATCAGAAGTTAAACAAGCACTTGCTTTTGGCGGCACCCCTTGGGAAGCCTCTCTTCCCAGTATCCGTATAGCCTTAACAGCGGGATTGACACCGATCATTAATTCAATGAGTGCTGTTGGATTGGTTTCGATTCCAGGCATGATGACAGGACAATTATTAGCAGGTGCTGATCCAATTCGAGCGGCTAAATATCAAATAGTTGTGATGTTGATGATATCTGCCGCCACTGCTTTAGGTTCTATGATTAGCGTTTTTTTAGTTTATAAGCGAGCTTTTGATGACGAGTGGCATTTTATTTTAATGGGAAAGCGTTTGTGAGTGTGTCATGACTAATAGTGGGATAAGTTCATACTTCTACACCACGTAAAGAATTAGGTAAAGCCTCAGTAATCCTAACATTCACAAATTGCCCTATCAAAGACGGGGCAGCTTTGAAATTGACGACACGATTATTTTCAGTGCGCCCAGCCATTTCTTGAGGACTTTTGCGTGAAGGATGTTCAACTAAAATTCGTTGCACACTTCCCACCATAGATTCACTGATTGCAAAAGCCTGTTCATTAATCAGAATTTGTAATTGAGTGAGACGTTGTTTTTTGACCGCCATCGGCACATCATCATAAATGTCTGCTGCTGGTGTGCCAGGGCGAGGACTATAAATAAAACTGAAGGAATGATCAAATCCAATATCCTCAATTAATTGCATTGTAGCCTGAAAATCGTCCTCTGTTTCACCTGGAAAACCAATAATAAAATCAGATGATAAACTCAAATCTGGTCGAACTTCTCGCAATTTGCGCACTTTGTCTTTATATTCTAATATCGTATGCCCTCGTTTCATCAAACTCAAAATACGATCTGAACCGCTTTGCACTGGTAAATGTAAATGGCTTACTAATTCTGGTACTTCCGCATACACTTGAATGAGACTATCAGATAATTCTAGTGGATGGGAAGTCGTATAACGAATCCTATCTATCCCATCTATTGCAGCAACATAAAGAATTAATAAGGCTAAATCGGCAAAATCACCAGATGCCATACGTCCCCGATAGCCATTAACATTTTGTCCAAGCAAAGTGACTTCATGGACAACCTTTAACATCGCAATTTCAGCAATAACATCATCAAATGGGCGGCTAAACTCATCACCGCGAGTATAAGGTACCACGCAAAAAGTGCAATAATGACTGCACCCTTCCATAATCGAAACAAAAGCAGTTGAACCCTTAGCCTTAGGTTGTGGCAAGCAATCAAATTTTTCTATTTCAGGAAATGAAATATCAATCATCGGCTTATGTTCTGTTTGCACAGCTGTTAGCATCATTGGTAAGCGGTGAATAGTTTGAGGTCCAAAAATTAAATCAACATACGGTGCACGTTGACGAATAGCTCGACCTTCTTGGCTGGCAACACAACCGCCTACTCCAATGATAATAGCTCGTTTTTCTTTCAAAACTCTCCACCGTCCCAACTCTGAAAATACTTTCTCTTGCGCCTTTTCTCTGACAGAACAAGTATTAAGTAATAATACATCAGCCAGTACAGGATCATCAACAAGCTCTAAATTGTGAGAAGCGTGTAAGGCATCTGCTATACGTGATGAATCATATTCATTCATCTGGCAGCCAAAAGTTTTAATGTAAAGTTTTTGTCCCATATTAGAAATTATTTAACAGAAGTTTTAAAACCGAATTCAGTAAAATTTTTGTAAGATGCTTTCACCTCTTTGCTCCGCCACCAGTGAGGATTAATTTGATCCAAAGACTTTATGACCATCTTACGGATTTGCTCATTTTCATGTTTAACCATTGTCACAAGCAGAGGGAGACTTTTAACAGCTGGTGCACCTATGTTTCCCAAAGCGATCACTGCCGCATAACATATTTCATTATCTTTATCATACAATAGGCTCGCAAGCCCCTGAATAACTGTCGCATCTGTCGCCCCTATTTTACCTAAAAGGTTTATAGCTTTACGACGAATTTTCTGATCTTGAGCACTTAATGCATGTACCAAAATGGGAATAAATTTTGTGTCACCTATAATAAGACGATCAATTGATAAAGCATGAACTAAATGAGGCATTGCCCTTTTCGCTTCTTCACTCTGCTGCCATTCTGGATTAATTTCATCCAAAGCAGTCGCTGCTGCAAGGCATACTTCCAATTTACTATCCACAGATACTCTTATCAGTTTATACACAGCTTCACTAGCAGAAGACCCCAGATTTCCCAATACTGTGGCTGCGAAACTACGGATTTGACTATTTGGATGGGCTAGTGCATTTCTAAATAGTGGAACAGTTTTGGTGGCGACTTTTGGTTTAAGTTTTCCCAAGATACTGCTTGCAAAACTACGTTCCTGGCTATCAGCTAATAGGAGTAAAATTCTAGGAAGCGCACTGGTAAGGGGATCGGCTTGCTCTAGTAAAGCATTAGTCACAGCAGTACGGATTTTGATATTGCTATGAGCCACAGCTTGTATAAAATAAGGGAGTATGTCTATAGCAGAAGAACCCATGAGTTTTAAAGCGTCAAGTGTCGCTTGATGAATCTCTTTTTTCGTCCCTGTTAATGCATTCACTAAGGCTTTGATAGCAGTTTGTTTACTCCCTTCCTGTGCCCATCTAGGCGCAATTTTTCTCAATGTATTAGCTGCCGTTATACGAACTGCCCGTTTATTATCAATCAAAGCTCTTACGAGAAGTGGAACAACTTTAACAGCAGCAGAACCCATAAGCCCCAAAGCTTCAGCAGCGGCTTCTCGCGAAAAATAATTTCTATCTTTTGTTAATATTATTGCAAAATTATGTATTGCACGTACGCCAATGTCGCTCTCCTGCCATTTATTGTCAATGTTTTTTAAAGCTATGGCAGCAGTATGACGCATATAACTATTACGATTAACAAGTGTTGTCACTAAATGAGGAATTATAGCAGTTGATTGAAATCTGATTAAAGCATTGATTGCCAGCCGCCGCTCTTGATCTGAATATTCATCTGATGAATTACAAATTTCTGCCAACTCTTCTATTGTCTTGCCGCCACCTCCAAATAGATGTAGAAATACAATATTGGCGAACCCTAGCACATAAACACTTACCACCACCCGAAATAAAACGGCGAGTGTTTCTAGCCAAATATTCATTTCTATACCATGAGATTGCCAGTCAAAAATCTCAATAGCATCACCAACATCCAATGTTCGTAACAAATTATCCATACTCCATAATAATAAATTTTTTAATCCCCAATTATTACTGACTGCGACATAAATAACTAAAAATATTACACTCCATTCAAATGTGTAACGGAGAATCTTGAGAAAAAGGCGTGTTTTTTCTCCCAAAAAATCAAAAGTCCCTTTTTCCTTCATGGCAGCAGAATAGCGACGGATAAAAATAATAATCGCCCCCATGATAAAAATATCTACCATGACATGCATACTAACAAGTATCCCACCAACTAAAGCACTTTGAGGATTAACACTTTGTAAATCAATATCATACGCGCTTAGAATATCTAATAAATCAATTGCACGTAAAACATGTATAGCCACTAATTCTACCCAATCATACCACTGCGGATCTAATTCATAAGAATAATGTTGAGCACCAAGTACATCATGAATCAAAATAAATAAGCGACAAAAAAGTGCGATTTGAATCATATTAAGACAAATGATGCCAAGCGTAATTTTTCCATGCCTAAATAAATAGGTTAAAGACAAAACAAAATTTAGGAAAATAAGCAAAGCTGTCGCCCAAAGCAAAAACTCATTTTTTATAAAAAAATCGAAGCCGAGTGTAAACGTAAAAAATATTGTAGACAGTAGTATGACGACAGAAATAGTATTTGTCTTTAATGGCATTTCCATAAACATTTTCTCAACTTTTTATATTATACTTATAGTATAACAATTAATGAGGTTTTTAATATGCAACAAATGACTAGTGCTGCAACAAGCATTAATCAAGTTAATCCAGCTATTCGGACGATTTTACCTCAATTGACTGGCTTGACCATTCTTGATATTGGGGGAGGGAAATATGATTCAAATAAAATATACGCAGCAGGACTCGGTGTCACATTGTATGTTTATGATAAATTTAACAGGACTGAAAAAGAAAATATAGAAGCTTTAGCATGTAATCCTGATACGATTGTTTGTAATAATGTATTAAATGTGATTGATGATGGGCAAGCGATGCGAAATTTAATCGCTTTTTGCGCCTCATTCCAAGTCCCTTGTTATTTTTCCGTGTATGAAGGTAATAAGTCTGCTATAGGGAGTATCTCAAAAAAGGGGTGTTGGCAACGTAATTGGAAAAGCATTAATTATCTCCCAATTTTAAAAAAATTTTTTAATCATGTGAGTTATAAAGGAAAGCTTATTATCTGTCAGTAATTTATTTGAGATAGATATCAAATCGTGTTTTTTCACTTTTTAACGAAAAGTTTGGGATATTATCATCCAAATGTTTGGCATATTTAGGACGTTTGACGACGACTCGTTGACGGGCGTAAGTGAGTGCCGTCTTTAGTAAAGCGGGTGCATCCAAATCATCACCTGCCACTGCTCTAAGTATTCGCATTTCTTTTTTGACCAAAGCCGATTTGTTACGGTGAGGATACATGGGATCTAAATAAACCACATCTACTTGTTTTGACAAAAGGCTGTGTTGCGCATCGTCATAAATCAATTGTAAACGGTCATTCATTAAAAAACCGATGTCTGGTTCATGTTGTGCACGTTGTAATCCATTATATAATAATGCTGCGATAACAGGGGAACGTTCAACCATTTGCACATGGCAACCCATATAAGCTAAAATAAAAGCATCACGTCCTAATCCAGCAGTAGCATCTAACACCGTGGGTCGCTTACCATGTTTTAAACCAATAGCTTTTGCTAATAATCCGCCACCGCCATAGCGACGACGATAGCCTAATGCTCCCCCAACAAAATCCACATAAATTGCTCCCATTGTCAAATCACGTAATTCTAAACGTTCTTCTTTTACATATAATAAAAGTGGCGTCGTAGGGCTATCAATAATCGTTAAATGAAACATTTCTGCGATTTTAATCGCCAATGGTGTTGTTGCCAAAATTGGAATAGTCATTAAAACAACACCCATTCAAAGCTAACAATTATTTTAAACATTTGAATTCCAAAAATCATTGAGAAGGGTATATTGGATGGGATGATAAATGTATGATAAACTTTATCATAATGTTTTGCAAGCCAAAATTCCCTCTAAAAAAAAAGAGGGTAGTGCTGCAATATGGATGATATAAAAATCAAGTGATTAGTACACCTTTAAACCTTATTGGTGTGTCAGATGCATCCAACATCAACTCATTATCTATATTGCAGGACTAGCATATTTTTTAACGACTTTATTGGAGATTATTTCTTTTTAACCGCATGCCCCCCGAACTCCCGCCTCAAGGCTGCAAGAACCCGGTTGGAAAAGGAGTTTTCCTGCCGGGAGCGGAAACGGGCTAAGGGGGAGGCTGTGATGAAC
>DAOVTJ010000029.1 GCA_030633165.1 Thiomargarita sp.
ATACTCTTGAATACTTCTATCAGAAGAAAACTTGCCCATATTCGCAACATTGAGGATGGCTTTGTGTGTCCATTTTTCTGGTTTTTTGTATTTATGCATTGATAAACTATGAAATGTAGGGTGGGTAAGCGGGGCGTCAAGATTTGTGAAAACTGGAATGAACTATCCCCCGCTTGCCCACCTTTTGAAATTGGGATAGGGCGGCTTTTACTCAATAAATATGATTTTAGCCCAATTGGGCTAAAATCATACTTTACAAGGCTTTAACTTTATCCAAACTCAACCCCGTTGCACTGGCGATGTATTCATCTGTCAAGCTCCCAAGGGATTTTAAATTTCTAGCAGTTTCTATTAACTTCTTTTCACCTTCTCTTTTCTCCATTTCCACTCCCTCAAGTCTCCCCTTTTCTTCCCCTACTTCCAATCCAGCTTGCCAGCCCTTTTTCTCCGCATCCTTTTCAGACTCTACCCGATTATACTCATCTTTCATACGAGCACGTTCTTTTGGCGTGACTTGATCTTTTTCAATAAGATCAAATAAGCGGTGAATTTTCGGATTTTTATATTCTGCATCATTCACCTTTTCATCTAAACTATCATCAATTGCTCGCATCCATTCACTATAATTATCAGGTGCGTTTTGCTGGACTGACTTCGTAAAAATGAAAATCAGTTTATGTTTTTGATTAGAAAGCCCTTCAAGTACTTCACCATTCTTAAAATCTCGGAGTTCAAAATCATACATTAAAATTTCGCTTGCATGTTTTGGAGATTTTTTACCTGTAAAAAAAACTAAGGTAATGACGCTGAGTGGGAAAAAATAATTCTTAGAACTTTTTACGGTTTCTAGCATTGCAGCACATTGATAATAGAGAAAACGGTCATACGCATCAGGATAATGTCTATGTTGCATTTCAACAATGATCCGATTTTTCTTATCTTCAGCAAATAAATCAAATCTTGTTTCCACACTCCCAATAGGGGGATTAAAAATTTTCTCACTAATCACTTCATCAATTTCAAGATCAATATCAAGAAAATCTTTTACTAAAGCGGTGAAAAGATCTGGATGACTAAAGGCTTTTTTGAAAATGACATCATAACGTAATGAGGCAACTTGTTTCATAATAATTTCCTAATTGAAATCTGAGACCTAATATATCATAAAAATTTTATTTTAGATGACCCTATTCCACTATTAGTGGAAACTGGGATAAACTATCCCCGCTTGCCCACCTTTTGAAATCAATGAATTAGGAATAGTGAGATAGGTTCTTGCCATTTAGCACAAAAAAAGGGCAAAAATTACAAAATCAACCCTTATTTATAACAGAAAAAGCACTATTATCCAATTCCCAAATTTCCTTTGCATACTCTTGAATACTTCTATCAGAAGAAAACTTGCCCATATTCGCAACATTGAGGATGGCTTTGTGGGTCCATTTTTCTGGTTTTTTGTAGAGTGTTTCTACATGTTTTTGACAAAGTACATAGTCGGCATAGTCCGCTAGGACCATGAAATAATCATTATTTAGGGCTTCAATAATGGGGTGGAACAGTGAAGGCTCTTCTTGTGAAAAATATCCTATTTTGATCATATTTAAGATTTCTTGTAATTCTGGATTGTTATTATGATAATGACCCCGTTGTTTGGTGACCTCTTCTACAGTTAAACCAAAAATGAAGATGTTTTCTTTGCCCACTTCTTCACGAATTTCGATATTTGCACCGTCTAAGGTGCCTATTGTTAATGCGCCATTTAGGGCTAATTTCATATTGCCTGTTCCTGAAGCTTCCATGCCTGCAGTAGAAATTTGTTCTGATAAATCTGCAGCTGGAATAATTCGCATCGCATTAGAAACATCGTAATTGGGTATAAAGATTACTTTTAGGCGATCGCCAATGACAGGATCATGGTTGATCACTTCGGCAACATTATTAATCAATTTTATGATGAGTTTAGCCATCGCATAGCCTGGTGCTGCTTTACCTGCAAAAATCACCGTACGAGGAACAATGTCATTGTTGGGATTGAGGCGAATGCGATTGTAACAGGTGATTACATGTAATAAATTGAGTAAATGTCGTTTATATTCATGAATTCGCTTGATTTGTACGTCAAATAAAGAGGCTGTATTCACCGTTATGCCTAATTGTTTTTTAACAAATTTGGCAAATTTTTCTTTGTTAGCTTGTTTGACAGCCCGAAATTCTGTGCGAAATGTTTTATTTTCTGCTAGTGGTATCAGTTTTTTTAATTGTGTTAAGTGGGTCACCCATTTTGTATCAATATACTGTGTTATTAGGTGCGATAAGGACGGATTAGCCTCTTTAAGCCAACAACGCGGTGTTATACCATTAGTTTTGTTGATTATTCTACCAGGAAAAAAACGATCAAAATCAGAAAAAATGGTTGTTTTCATTAAATGAGTATGCAATTGTGCAACACCGTTGATTTTATGAGAACCCACGATCGCAAGATGACTCATACGAATATGTTTTTCACCGTCTTCGCCAATAATGGACATGCGGCGTTGCACCGCTATATCTCCTGGATATTGATAGCTCACCGCTTTTAAAAAGCGGTGATTAATGTCATAAATAATCTGGAGATGACGGGGTAATAGTTTTTCAAATAGCTTAACACTCCAGGTTTCTAAGGCTTCTGGTAATAAAGTGTGATTGGTATAGGAAAAAACACGGACAGTAATATTCCAAGCCTTTTTCCAAGAGAGTTGAAAATCATCTAATAATAAACGCTGTAATTCTGGAATTGCTAATGCAGGATGAGTATCATTGAGTTGAATCGCAACCTTATCTGCTAATCCTAAGATATTCTTATGATGGTCAATATAGCGACGAATAATGTCTTGTATTGATGCAGAAACAAAGAAATATTCTTGACGTAAGCGTAATTCGTGCCCTCTTTGAGTGGTATCAGAGGGATATAACACTTTGGATAACGTTTCAGAATGGTTTTTGTCTGCCACCGCTTTGATATAATTTCCTTCATTGAAATATTGTAAATCAAAGTCACGTGACGCTTTTGCCGACCATAATCGCATATTATTAACGGTGTTTGTGGCATAACCAGGCACGGGTGTATCATAAGCCATGGCCATTATTTTTTCAGTATTAGTCCAATGATAAGCCTGATATCCTTGATTATCTTGATATTCTACAACATGTCCACCAAAATTCACGGGATATAACACCTCATCACGTGGAAATTCCCAAGGATTGGCATAACGTAACCAATTATCAGGATGTTCAACTTGATATCCATTATGAAAACGCTGCTGAAACATGCCATATTCATAACGAATACCATAACCATATCCTGGCAAATTCAAAGTCGCCATAGAATCAAGAAAACAAGCTGCTAAACGTCCTAATCCACCATTTCCAAGCGCAGGCTCAGGTTCTAATTCAGCAATATGATCTAAGGATAAGCCTAATTGCTCAATAGCTTGATTACACACTTCATAAACACCCATATTGAGTAAACTTTTTATCAATGTACGTCCCATGAGAAATTCTAATGATAAATAATAAACACGTTTACTATCTTGTTGATAATATTCATGTGTGGTCGCCATCCAATGTTCTGTCATACACTTTTTTAAGCTATAAGCAATAGCATTAAACCAATCTCGATCAGTGGCAGTACCAGGTGTTTTAGCAATGGTATAACGTAAATTGTTTAATATCGTTTGTTTGAAGGCATCAACATCTAAACATAAATCATTGTTTTTCATAAAAAATAGAAGAAAACTGTTATGATAAGGTTTTGTAATGATATTATAACTAGCTTTTAATAACTAAAAAAGGATACACCGTGACAGAATTTGAAGGGCAAATTTGGGCTGCTCAACATAATGATGATATCAAGTTTATTTGTACCGCTAAACGGGTAAAAAAGAAAATTCAAGCCATTAACGATAAAGGACGTGATTTACGATTATCTCAAGATAAGTTATTGTGGCAATATCCCAGTCAAGCACAGAATATTGAAGATTGGAAAGAGAAAATTATACAAATTCAAGCCACTGTCGACGCTTTATCTAAGGATATTGATGTGGACTTATTATGGGAAGGTGCTTTAGAATTAGAAATTTCCGAAATTACGGATTTTGCGGATTTATATTTTACTGGAGATATTACCACTGAACATTTGGTCGCCATTTGGTGTGTACTTGCTGATAATCGTTTCTATTTTAAACGACGAAACCAAAATTGGGAACCGCGTTCGCCTGAACAAGTTCAAGAATTAAAAACACAACGTGATCGTGAATTTGCACGAATTAAAGCACAAAATCTAGCCTCTGATTGGTTATTGGAAATGGCTAAAATTCAATTACCCTTATTTCCAAATGAAAGTTTTAAAATCGTTGAACTACAAAAAGATATTATACCTTTTGTAGAACGTTTAGAAGCTTGGTTACGTGGTGATGCGGATAAAGAGGCGGAAGATTTAATTATCCGTACTGCTGAAACTGTGAAACTTTCAGCACGTGAATTAGTTTTTGAAATTTTACAAAAAATTGGACGTTTAGCTCTTGATGCTGATCGCGATATCATTCTCGGTGGATTAAAGCCCGAATTTTCAGCATCTATTAATAAAATTGTTCAAGCTATTCCACCTGTAGAAGTCACTTCAACACAAAAGATTACTGATTTACTGTTTAGTATTGATGATGAAGATACACGTGAAGTTGATGATGCTTTGACTATTGAACGTGAAGATTTACTTTGGAAAATCACAATTGCCATTGCAGATCCCGCAAGTATGATACATCGCGGTGATATTTTAGATAAAGAAGCGATGCGGCGTGGTACCACTGTTTATTTACCCACACAAACAGTTTTCATGTTACCAGAACATATTTCTTGTGATATTGCCAGTTTAAGCGCAGAACATGTCCGTTCATCCATTGTGATCCGTGTTTGGTTGGATGATCAAGCAGAAATTAGCAAAAGTAGTATCAGCCGAGAATTGATAAAGGTACAACAACGTTTACATTATGATGAAACAGATACTTTAATAGCACAAGGTGAAAATGATACCGCTGAACATTTGCGTTCATTATTGAATTGTGCAAAACAATTACATCAACAACGTATTGCTAATCATGCCTTAGTATTGCAACGTTTAGAATATAAAATAACAGTCAATAAGGACAAAATTGACGTTTCTATGATTAATCAAGAATCACCGAGTCGCTTATTGGTTGCAGAAATGATGATTTTAGCAAATCATGTCGCCGCCAAATATGCATATATGCATGAAATTCCCTTAATTTATCGTATTCAACCTCCGCCAATGGAAAGAATTACGCCTGAAATGACAGCTGATCCTCTCAGTTTTCATAAAGTTCGTAAATTTATCAGCCGTTCTTCATTATCCTTGCAACCTGCGGGACATAGTGGATTAGGTTTATCCATGTACACACAATTTAGTTCTCCGTTACGCCGCTTTGCTGATTTAGTTATGCAACGACAATTAATGGCACATTTACTGGGCGAAGATTTACCGTATGATGTAGAGGAATTATTTCAAGTTTTAGAAACAGCAGAACGAACAGCACGTGATGCACGTTCACTTGAACGGGAAGCGAAAAAACGTTGGCTGATGCTATATTTTAAACAAACTTGGGGCAAAAATCCCTTAGATGTTCGAGTGATTAATGAAGTGAAAGGCGGTTATAAAGTTGAAACGCAATGGGGTATTGAAGCTTATTTAGCAGCCTCAAGAGCTTTTGATTTTGGAGAAACTGTCACCGCCTTTTTTGATAAAATTCGTATAAAAGCGGGCACCATCCGTTTAAAATTAGGATAATTTATGTCTTCACGAAATTTCATCCCTTTAAATATTGCCATTTTAACTATTTCAGATAGTCGCACAGAAGAAAATGATAAATCGGGTCATTTTTTAGTAGATAGCCTAAATACTGCGGGGCATCATCAAATTGATAAAATCATTGTGCCTGATGATATTTACAAAATTCGAGCGGTGATGTCTCATTGGATTGCTAATTCTGATATTCAAGTCATTATCACCACTGGTGGTACAGGCTTAACAGGTAGGGATTGTACACCAGAAGCGGTAGAAATACTTTTTGATAAGCCGATTAAAGGTTTTGGAGAGTTATTTCGTTCTCTCTCTTTTGAAGAAATCAAAACATCAACGATACAATCCAGAAGCTTAGCCGGTGTTGCTAATGGGACCTATATTTTTTGTTTACCAGGGTCAACGGGTGCTTGCAAAACGGCTTGGGATAAAATCCTTAAAGCTCAATTAGATTATCGTACACATCCTTGTAATTTTGTTGAAATGATGCCCCGTTTATTGGAAATTTAGAGATAGCCAGGGGTATCACCCCTGGATTTTTATTCAAGATCTTTTTTAAGATATTGGTGATGTAAATCTTGTGTTTTCGCTAAATTTTCATGAAAATTCGTCATACTCTGTTTAAAAGTGTCTAATAATTCAGGGGATGTTGTCTTTTTTTCAACCAACTGCGCCATTAGTTTAAAAAACTTTTCAGAATATTCTGCCATATTTTTCAAATACTCTTGATGAACAAAATCTGGATTTTCAACATTTTCTGTTTTTAGAATAGAGGTTTTTTCTAGTTTCCCCTTTAAAGGCACATTTAATTCAGGCTGTTCAGGCTGTTCTAATTGATAGGGATCATACTCTTTTAGGTGTAAACCTGCCACACGTAATTGAAGAATCGCTTCACGCAGCTGCTGATCACTATCTTTATCTTGAATTATTTCATGTTCATTTTGCTCTTCATTGACTAAAAGAGTTTGTAACTTGATTTGCTCAGCAGGAGTAATTTCAAATTGAATACCCGCACGTTTTTTATGAATCCATACAATTGTGCTGCCAAGCCACTTTTCTTTTTGCGCTGGTAAACGTATACGAATATGTTGTTTTACTTTCCAAGTGACTGGTACATTAACTAGACTAGCCCCAGAACCAGAAATATTATCTGTTGATAATTCAATAATTTTGCCTTTTTCACCTTCAATCTCACAAATTACTTTCTTAGTTAAGCGCCCAGTCACTCTAGGTTGTGCAGGATTCAAAGCAATAGCAATATGAGGTTTATCTTCAAGAATATTTTTCACCAACTGGGTTAAAATATTTTTTGGTCCAAATTCAATAAAGAAATATCCACCAGCAGCATAGATATTGTCAATTTCTTGTTTAAAATGAACAGGATTAAGCATCTGTAATGCTAATAATTGTTGAATATCTTCAGGGTTATTGGGATAAGCAGTGCCAGTGATATTAGAATAAACGGCTCGTTTAGGACGTTTAAAGGTAACAGCATTTAAACTATCAGTAAATGGTTTTTGAGCATGACTCACAAATGTGGTATGAAAAGCGGCTGAGACTGGGAGTAAAGTGACTAAATAGCCTTCTTCTTCTAAAGTATATTGGATTTTTGCGATTTCTTGCTTACTGCCTGCTAATACAATTTGCCTATTGGAATTCCAATTAGCAATACTAATATTCGGAAATTTCTTGACAATCCGTTGAATTGTTTTAATCTCTCCCGTCACATTTAGCATTGTTCCCATATCAAAATTGGACTGATCGGGTTGTGCCATTGCTTGTGATCGACTGTTGACAAGAAAAAAGTATTCTTCATCATGAAAAACACCCGCAGCCCAAAGTGCAGTGAGCTCCCCAAAACTATGTCCCGCGACGAAATTAGGCTTAAAACCAGCTTGTTGCAATATTTTATAAAGTGCGACACTAAAAACACCGATAGCAGGTTGAGCATTTTCTGTTAATGTTAAATTTTCTTGATTTTTTTCAGAAACAGGAAAAACAACATTTGAAATGGGTATCAACTTATCCATTTCGGCATAAGTTTGCCGTAACAATGGAAAATTAAGCGCAATTTCTCTTCCCATATTCAAATATTGGGAACCTTGTCCAGAAAAGAGGGCAACAACTTTTCCCTTAGAATCAATACCTTTTTTACGATAGTAAATACCTCTAGGATGTTCCCACGATTCTATCGTTGCCTTATTTTTCAAAAAATCAATAATAATTTGTAGCAATTCACGCGCTTCTCCAAGACTATGACTAATAAATCCTATTCTTGCACAAGGTGATGGTATTTTTAAAAATTTTGAAGGTGTAATTAATTTTGCGTAATCCTGCACACCTGTCTCAAATTGCAATTGTGCTTGCACCGTTAAACACCGTTCTAATAATTGAGCTGGTGTTCTCTCAAAAAGTAAAATTGAGGCAAGTGTATTATGTAAACGATAAGGACGGTGTTGTTCGCTTTTATATTCTTCTAAAACAACATGGAAGTTTGTACGCCCAACAACATTAATAGCTGCACGTCTTGGAATATCCGTAGAAATCCAAGGGCGAGTTTTGGTATTGATTTGTGGCGGGAATATCTTGTGGTGTAATGCTAGTGTAATTTTAATCAAATTGCTTGATTCTTCAATCAAACTCACGCTTGAGGGTAAAAATCCTGCTATTTCGTAAGATTTTTGTAAGGCATGGGCTGCACTCCCAATACCTTTAATAACAGCATAAATATGATTACCATCTTGTTTAGCATCTTTAAGACGTTTTAGAACTATTATCTCAATACCTTTATCAAAAGAGCCCGTGATCATCATGTCGCTACGATACTCATTTAGCTCACTAATTGCCATTTTTAGAGCAACTAATGATGTATCTACCACACAATTAATCCCTCCAAATTCTAAATGCTCTGCTATCTGACTCGCAATCTGCAAAGTGATCAGTTTTTCACTCACATCCAAAATGATGCCAGTATTTAATAGATTATTTGAACCCGCATCTGTCAAGGCTTGTTGAACAGCGGAAAATCCAAATTCAAGTGGGTTAAAATCAATATCTGTAATAGAATTGATATTATTAATGATATTTTCCCAATATTCGTGTAAATTCTTTGCTTGGGGAAAAATAGCTGCCATGCCGATGATAGCTATTGGTTCTTGTGTGATATTCATGAATTTATTAAAAGATCTTAACTAATCTTGCGACAATTTTTCCCTGATAAACTGATTGTGTGATAACAGAAAAGCCTTGAGGTAATGATTCTTTGAGTAAAAGTTCGTCCCGCAGTCCTAAATTTTGTTTTTTGATTTCATTATCCAAGTGCCTTCAGGTGCATGAATTCGAGAGTCAAATTGGTACAACTCGCCCGTTCTCACGGCATCTAGTATACGTGTTGCATGATAAAAAGAATCAGGACCAATGGGAGAATAATGACCATCAATAATGGCACCTGGCTGTAGGGCAAAAAAATAAGCAATTGTTCCTCCGAACAACCACAAAAGCGTTAATCTTAAATGACTAGTCATTTACAAATGCTGCCGATCAAGGAGGCTTTAAAATCGGTATTCGCTAGATCACATCGCCATTGATTCAAGTCATTATGCCAAGTAAATGTAATTTTTTTTCCAACCGCTACAGTAGGCACAGTCCAGATAACAGTTCCCCCTGACAGAGCCGCATCACCAGCGAAACTAGATAGTAGAGCGTATTTGCCACTAAAACTGGCTAATGCGTTAAGATCTGCTGTTGTATCAGGCATCTTACCATGAATAGAATAATATTCGCCTGTTGTTAAAGCTAATGAACCCAGCAGATGGGAAACATCACTCATTCTAGCTCTATCAACATAGTCTGAATACATTGGAATAGCCGCAGCTGCTAATATGCCAATGATCACAATAACGATCATCAATTCAATAAGGGTAAACCCCTTTTGCTTAGTTTTCATAAGACTTCTCATTTTGTTAGTGACGGGTATACCAAAGCTGAGTAATTTGCTCTGACACCAAGCCAATCAAGAAAATTAGGGTAGCGGTGACAAATAGTAAAAGACTCATATTAGTAAAACGTCCAGCGGTTAAAAAGGTGTATATATAATGACTCATTCCCAATGAAAAAAATCCAAGACTAAGAGAGCCAAATAATTTTAATGGTGCATATAATGTGCCGATTTTAAAAATAATGAGCAAAAATCGTACACCATCACGCCATTGAATATGACTCTTACCTAGACGTTTTTTTGCCACAATGCCAACATAAGTGACGCTATAGCCCGTTCGACAAAAAGCCATTGTTATGGTAGTGGGATAAGAAAATCCGTTGGGAAGTAAATAGAGGAATTCTTTAAATTTTTTTGCTTTGACAGCTCTAAAGCCAGAAGTTAAATCTTTAATTTTTCTGCCAACCATCCAACTAGATAACCAATTATAAAAACCATTTGCACATAAGCGTCCAAAACTCGCTTGCGAATTGGCAGAGCGTGCTCCAACAACCATATCATAGCCTTGCGCCATTTCTGTTAAAAGCTTATCAATATCTTGCGGTGTATGTTGTCCATCAGCATCCATAAAGATTAAAATCTCGCCACTGGCAGCACGTGCACCGCTTTTAATTGCTGCTCCATTACCCATACTATAAGGATGGTTAATAACTTGTGCCCCTGCTTGTGTGGCAACACTTGCTGATTCATCTTTAGAACCGTCATTGACGACGATAATTTCAGCATCAGCATAATTTTCTCTTAAAGTAGGAATTAAGGTTTTTAAACTTTCCGCTTCATTTAAACAAGGTAGGATAATACTTAAATGCTTGGTCATTTTTGTTATTGGCTTCTTCAAAAAAGTGTAATAAAATCATTCATTTTGAACATTATATTGAAATCTTTTCAGTTCAATTTCAATTTCTAACCATTTTAGTTCTTTATCATAGAGAGGTATTTTTAGAGGATTAATTTTTTCCCTGAGTATTCGTAGAAAATCCATTGCTTCATCAAATTGTTTATCTAATATCAACCACTGAATCAACATTTTTCCTAAAGTGATAGAATTTTTTGAGGCTAAAGCTTGTTTTTCGGCTTTGACAGCTAATCCATAGCGTTCTTCAATGGCATGAAATAGAGCATAACTATGGTAAAAATGGGATTGAGATAACGCATTATTTGGATTATTTCGTAAAGCGATAAATATATTATTCATCGTCTCAGAATCTAATTGACAATAACCTGCTTGTCGTAGTTTTAAAATCGAAATTAAAAGCTGAGGACTGATCCCTTTATCTTTACTTGTTTGTAAACGGGAAATAATATCTTGCATATTTGGCATGTGTTTATTAATACATGATAATATGATTAAATATAAATAGGGTTCTGTGTGTTTAGGAAAGGTTTTTAACAGCTGTTGGGTATATTTTTCAGCTTCAACATAATGACCTAATTTGTAAAAAAAGGTAATCGCTTGCGTTTGTGCGCTAAAAGATTGTGGATGTTCTTGTGCCCAAAAAACGGTTTGTTCTACTGGTTTACCCCATAAAGTTGTTTCTAAGCTTGTGATCAATACAAGAAAACACAAGAAACAGATAGCGAAAAAAATCGATAATTTTCGTAAATAATGGCTAAATAACCATAAAATACCATAAGTCATTGCAAAAATAATACCTAACATTGGTAAATAATTGCGGTGTTCAAAATATAACATCAAATTGATAAAACTAGATTCTAAAACATGTCCACCTAAAAACCATAACACACCTAATGCTAAAATGGGATAAGTGCGGCGCAATGTGATTGCAAGAATAGATGTCAATAAGAGAAAAGCAATGGCAATTAAAGTCGTTGGTGGGGTGAGAAAACCACGAGAAATCGTGTAATCATCAAAATGTAACCCAAAACCATAAGGATGTAATAATAGTATTTTAGCAATATATTCTGTGAGTATTCTCGTTTGTGTGAGTAAACGCTCTCCTAAGGAAAAATCACGGCTGTGATATCCCGCTATAATGCCATCAATATGGCTTATAAAATATAAACTGAGTAAGACTAAAGGAAAATAAAGGAATAAACTAGACCAAACACGCCAATAGCGTGGTTTTGATAGATATTGTAAGACAGTGAATTCAAGAACAATAATATAGAGGACCAATAAAACGCCATTTTCTTTACTGAAAGTCGCCAGTATTCCACCGACCATGACAGCAATGGAAACCCAAAAAAAGCCTGATTTCAATTTTTCCTGTACTAAAAGTTGACGTCCCTTTAAATAAACACATAAAGCGGCTAAAGTGAAAAGTGTTGTGAGTTGTGTCATCCGTTGTATCACGTATAATACGGTGGAGACTTGTAAGGGATGTAATAACCAAATAGCAGAAGTCAGGAAAGCTAAGGATAAACAGTGTCTTTCGGTGAGTCTCATTAGACGCGAAAGAGACAAAATGAACCAAAACACTAAGCTGCCGTTGAGCAAGTGTATCATTAGGTTCACATATTTAAAGTCCCAAGGAACGGGCCAACTATTGGCTTGTAAAGCAAAGGTTAATAATGATAGAGGACGACCTAATGGACCAGCCTCTCCTTCAAGCGAAAACTGAACAATTTTATCAAATCCAACACTTTTAATATCGTTTAATTTTTCAAGATTGGCAATATCATCAAAGAGAAAAATCCCCTCTAAACCTGGCCAATAAACCCCAATTGTAGCGCTCAAAAGGATAAAAAATAAACCACCATAAATCAGGTGAACAGAAAAATCGGATTGCGCTTTGGACATGATAAAATTTTAGAAAAAAAAACCCGCTTAAAGCGGGTTTAACAGAAACAAAATGAGAAAAAAATCAAGAAAAATTAATTAGTTTCTCATTTATGCATTCAGTTTCAAATTATTGGCACAATGAAGGCAAGTATTTAATATTAAAGGTAGTTGCTGTTGCGTCCGTATTACATGTCCATTTGTTTTTAGAATCTGTCCAGTTAAACGTAATGATTTTGCCAGATTCAACTTGTGGTACTGTCCATACAACAGTTCCGAGGGAGTTTGCAGAATCAGCACTGTAAGTAGATAATGTGGCATATTCTCCACTAAAACTACCTAAAGCGTTAAGTGCAGCCAAATCCATAGGCATCGCACCTGCAACAGCATAACGTTCACCTGTTGTTAATTGAACTGCAGATAGTACTGCAACAACATCAGTCATCTTGGACTTTTTGATATAATCTTGGTAAGCAGGGATAGCAACGGCTGCTAAAATACCGATAATCGCAATAACGATCATCAGCTCAATTAAGGTAAAACCTTTTTGTTGGGTTTTCATCACATTCTCCATGAGAATTATAAAAATCTAGAAAAAAAATAGTAATTCAATTCTGTACACTGTAAATACTTATGCATAGGGTGTGCCAACTTTTAAAGTCTTGATTTTATATAGTGCAATGAAGATTGATAGGTTACCTTTTCGTGCTGAAATTCAACACTTTTTCGCATATTTAAATTGTTCAAAATAGTTTATCGCATTGATTTTTATATGAATAATATTAAGATACTGAAAATCAGCACCCCCTGTTGGATTTCAACACTTATGTGTAAGTATAAATAATATTTGGCAATGTGCTAAAATATTTCCAATATTTTAAAAGAGTATTTTATTATGCGATTAATACAAATTTTAGTATGGTTGCTCATTAGCCTACCCGTTTTTGCTTGGCAAGTCACTTTACAACCTAACAATCCTAATCAAATCTTGGTCAATAATGACCGTAATTTACATGATGTGCTTGTATATTTAGTTTGGGTCGATTTAGATATTAATCATTCATTTGTTTCATGGACCTCTTCTCAACAATGGAAAACTGGATTACAACCCGTATTTGATACACCCGTCAACTTAAATGTTTTTGAGTCATATCCGATTATTTTTGAAAAACCAGCATGTCCTGATGATCATCGGTGTTTTTTGGCATTCGTCGCCACTTTGCCTGAACAAGACCCTCTTGATAAGAAATTTTGGCAAGCTCAATCATTTTTGCCCTTAAATTTATTAGCAGGTTGTGAGCGTTTTGCGGGACAAGAACTATTTCTTTCTTGTGATAATAACGCTAATCGCGTTTATGCAATGGATATAGTAAGTGAGCCTGATATGGCACTTGCGCCTGAAGCAGTGGAAACAGAAAAACCTGATATTTTTAAACTGTTTGGTGACAAACTACTTTATGCCAATGGACAAGCAAAACGTTTTCAAGTCATTGATATTAGTGATTTATCAAAACCACGTTTGGAGGGATGGACTGCCTTATTTGGTAATCCACAAGAGCTTTATGTGTTGGGAGACTATTATATACTATTGCAAAGTAATTTACGGGAAACGCATTTAACTGTGTTACGCCAAGGCACATTGACCCTTGTGCAAGAATTGACCTTATCAGGGCAATTTATTGAATCGCGGCGGCGTAATGACATGATCTATACTGTCACACAAAATATTTCAGAGGGTTTTAATAAATGTATTAATTGTGATGCGCAAGAAGAAAATACAACGACTATCCAAGTATTAAAAATAAACCCTGATACAGGTCAATTAGAAGTACTAGATACTACAGAAGTGGCAGGATATTCTCCCATCACCGCAATTTTTCCCAATCATCTCGTAATAGCTAATCAGGATTGGCAAACGACAAAAATTCAGATCTTTGATTTATCACAAACTGAGCCTTTGGTTGCTTTACCTACATTAAATGTACCAGGACGCGTGCCTTCTGAATTTCATCTTAACATACTTGAACAACACTTTCGTGTCGTGTATGGACCAGAAAATCGTCAAGATGGCAGTACTTTAGCTATTTATGATTTACCTCAAATGAGCTTAATTGGAAAAGTTGATAAAATAGCCCCTGGTGAAGATTTGTTTGCAACACGTTTTATCGATGATCGTGCTTTTGTTGTCACATTTGAACGTACTGATCCATTATGGGTGATTGATTTAAGCAATCCAATTGCACCACAAATACTTGGAGAATTGCATGTGCCAGGTTGGTCAGAAAAACTATTTTTCCACGAAGATCGTTTATTTGCCGTTGGTATAGATGATCAGCCTTTGGAAAATGAAGAAAATCGTTGGGTACGACGTGTTGCACTTTCCTTGTTTGATGTTAAAGACCCAACTCAACCCGCTTTACTCAATCGCTTTACACCTTTAGTCGGTAATTATACTTGGTCTTTGGCTTTGGATGATGAAAGAGCATTGCTATTGGATTGGGATAATGCTTTTGCCGCTTTACCTATCGAATCTGAAAATGGCAGCCATTTACAAATTGTTTCGATGGAAACGGATATTATTGAAGATGCGGGTCGTTTAGATCGCCCTGTACCCATTCAACGCACTCTTTCCCTTGACGCCAATGTGTTAGCAGCTTTAGGTGATCAAGCATTATTTACGATCCGTTGGGGACAAGGCGAACCAGAAATTTTAGGCGAATTAGAATTAGCTAAAAATTTAACTTGGCTTGAAAAACAAGATGATAACTTATGGGCAGCCGCACGTGGAAATAATGGTTATCAACGTTTTTACCGTTATAGTACAAAAGATGTTAAAACATCAGCACAATCGTGGGCTTTACCAAAAGGCTATATGGGTTTAGAAATGGATGGCAACTTAGCCGTATTTTATAACTATAATCCATTGACAGTGCAAGTACTCAATGTGACTACAGGACAATTAAATCCTACACAGTTACTTGAAAATACAAAAGAACAATGGTATAACCAAGCTTTAGTACATGACGGGTGGTTTTATGTGGTTGAACAACAGCCTATCCAAACCAATGAGATGTATGAAAAGAATCTTTTGCAGATACAATGGAAATTAAATCGGTGGACTTTAGAGGGCAAAAAAGCGCCTAGTTATTCAATTCCAGGCAATCCCTTAGGCTTTACGGCGACTGGAAAGCTCATCACACAAGAATCCAGCAATGACGGAAAATTACGCCTGAATATATTAACACCTGGCGCAGAACATGCGCGTTTACTTGATAGTCATGAACTTCCTTGTCAAGCTTATTCTCAAGTCTTCTTGGTTGATAAAGCGGTGTATGTTAATTGCGCTCAAAGTCATTTGGGATATGAAGAAAACACGCAATTATTGAAACTTAATCCAGAACAAACTCTTGTTATAGGAGATACAATTTATGATATGGAATGTGCAAAAAAAGTAGGATGTCAACATTTACTTTTCAACAACAAAAATGAAAGTGATATTGATTTGAAAATTATAAAAAATCTAGCAGATATTAAGGAAGTGATAAATAAATGAAAAAAATTCTTGTAACTGGATGTGGGGGAGCTGCTGCAGCAAACTTTGTAGCATCATTAAGGGCTGC
>DAOVTJ010000248.1 GCA_030633165.1 Thiomargarita sp.
GGCATTGGTATTCCCGAAAACCAACAAGAGTCTATTTTTGAATCATTTCGACAACAGGATGGTCAAAGTACTAGAAAATATGGCGGTACTGGACTTGGTTTAGCGATAAGTAAACGATTGGTTGAGATCATGAATGGTAAAATTTCGCTCAAAAGTCGCATCGGACAAGGGAGTATTTTTAAAATAACCTTACATGATATAGAAATATCTAATACAGCTATCCTTAATACACCCGTATCACCCTTTTATTTAAAGAATATTTCATTTGAAAGAGCACTAGTATTGGTTGTGGATGATATTCAATCTAATCGTGAGATTTTGCGAGAATGGTTGTCTCAAGCAAACTTGGATGTTATAGAGGCTGAAGATGGGCAAAAAGCTTTACAATCTGCGGTAACATATCATCCTAATCTCATTATTATGGATATTAGAATGCCATTTATGGATGGTTATGAGGCGACAAAACAGTTGAAAAGACATTCAACGACCAAGGATATACCCATTATTGCATTATCTGCTTCTCTTACTGTTGATGAAGAGGGAAAAATAAAAGAACATGGTTTTGATAGCTTTTTGATGAAACCCATTAAAATGCGAGACCTTTTTAGTGAGTTATCACATTATTTAACGCATACCAAAATGTTGGAAGAGGTTGAGACTGTGAAAGTTAATCCCCCCATTGATATTGCTCTGATTCCTGGATTGATACTCAATTTGGAAGAGGTGATAATGCCTATTTGGGAAGAAATGAGGGGGTTAATCGAAATGGATGCGATTGAAGATTTCGCAAAAATGGTAATAAAATCTGGAAATGCGTATAATGCGCCAAATATCATTAATTATGGTGAAACCTTGGAGGAAATGCTCCAAGAATTTGATATAAGCAACATTGAAACGATATTAGAAAAATTTCCTGACCTAATAAAACAGCTTAAAGGGATATTAGATGACTCATAAACCACTGGTTTTAATTGTGGATGATAATTCACAAAATATTAAAGTTTTTGGGATGATCCTGAAAAAACATGGCATGAATCCTGCAGCCGCTAATAATGGTTTAAGGGCTTTAGAATTTGTCAAAAGAAAAAAACCTGATCTTATTTTATTGGATATTATGATGCCAGAAATAGATGGTTTTGAAGTTTGCAAACGATTAAAGCAAGATACTGAATTTTCAGATATTCCTATTATTTTTCTGAGTGCTAAAACGGAAAAAGATGACGTGATCGCAGGCTTAGAATTGGGTGCTGTTGATTATGTCACTAAACCTTTTAATGAAAAAGAGTTAATGACTCGCATCAATACACATCTTGAACTTAAAGCAACAAAAGATGAACTCAAACAATCCAATGCCAGTAAGGATAAATTTTTTTCCATAATCGCACATGATTTGGGAAATGTCTTTAATGGATTAATTGGTTTATCAAATATTTTGCTTGAAAAAGATGTTAAAAATGTTAATGAATTGATGCCTTTGGTTAAAAAAAGCTCTGAAAAAGGTTATAATTTATTAAAAAACTTGCTAGAATGGTCAAGAGTGCAAACTGGCAGGATAAAATCTATGCCAATACAATTAGATTTGAAGAGTCTGGTTTACCAAAATATTAGTATTTTAGGCAGTCAGGCAAGTTCTAAACAGGTGACACTTTTTTCTGAGATTGAAAACACAATGGTTTTTTCTGATGAGCAGATGCTTAATACAGTTATCAGAAATTTACTCTCAAATGCTCTAAAATTTACACCAAGAGAGGGAATGGTAAAAATTTCTGCTCAAAAAGAGGGGAAATGGGTTGACATATTAATTTCAGATACAGGGATAGGGATAAGACCTGAAGATATTGATAAATTATTTAGAATTGATGAGAGTCACAGCACTCGTGGAACAGAAAATGAAGAGGGGACAGGTTTAGGTTTAATCTTATGTAAAGAGTTTATCGAAATAAATGGTGGGACCATAAGGGTTGAAAGTGAATATGGGAAGGGTAGTCGATTTTATATTCGTCTTCCTTCAAGCTGACAGACCTTATTATCCTGCAATAATTGCCATTCTGCTTCATACGTTGCTAGCGGCAATTGTTGCTCAATGCTTTGAATTACTGTGATTCTAGCCCTTAATGATACTGTTCGCCATATTTTTATTTTGGGAATTTTAAGAGTTTTTTAGTGATATCCAAGGGTACTCCCTGTTATGTTTTTTTAAAGTTGTCATTATAGCACAACATGTTCAATCTTTTTCAACAAAAAAGCATGGTCTTTTTGTATTTCTAAAGGTAATAAGACACGAATATCACCGATATTCTTTAAGGGTTCACCGCTTTTTCTAGGCGTGATGATTTGATAAACAGGACCCGTGTCTGTATTTTTAGTCTCAAAATCTTTCATTTTACCAGTGAGTTTGAATTTGACGACTTGAGACGTGCCGCCCGCTTTTTCCAAAGGCAAGCCATCCCATAAGGCGATCAAGATAAAACATTGACGAGCGACATAAGCCCCGACTTGAACATATTGTTGAGTGCGTGCCTTGCCATAAGTGGATAGATTATCTTCACCGTCCAAGAGAGGCATTTCAATCACGGTTTGTGCTTGTTTTAATAGTTTTGTAAATACTTCTGGTGTCTCGAAATCCAATAAATATTGTGCAACAGGTAAAGGCAATGGGACGATTAATGGCATTTTTTCTTCTAAGGCGACTTGTGCCACTAAGGTATCAGCACCTTCTGCCAATGGTGAAATGAGTTCTAGGAGATTATTGGGATAATGTTGACGAAGAAATTTGAAAATTTTCCGTATTGATTGACGGAGAATTTCTTTATCTTGTTCGCGTAAATCGCGATGTCCACTAATTCCAAGCGTAATAGGTAATTTATTATTCATAATGAAGATGGGCGTTGTTGCAGAAATCTAAAATAAAGGTTATAGTACAAAAAACAAGAGTTTAATGCAGCGTTGTTGCAGAAATTCAAAAAAAAATGAAACCGATCTAGGTCAAAGAACTTGGAAAATTACACTGGATAAGAATCAGGCATTCCGAGTGCAGTCATAGAATTAAGAACCACACAAC
>DAOVTJ010000105.1 GCA_030633165.1 Thiomargarita sp.
AACTAATAACTAATATGTGGTCTTATATCTCTCGTAATCTATTACAACGTTGTGTATTGTGGATCATTGTTTCCATACTTGCACATGCAGTTGTGCATATTGCACCAGGGGAACCTAGTGAGGTAGATCCCTCTAATCCTCGGATGAAAGCGGAAGATATTGCAAGAATTCGTGCGGCTTTTCACCTAGATGACCCCATTCATCTCCAATATGTATATTGGATGCGGGACTTATTTACAGGAGAATTAAAATCTTTTAAAGATAGTCAGCCTGTGCTACCCAAGATTTGGCAACGTTTTCTCAACTCATTACCTCTATTCATCTGCGCCACTTTGATTGTTTGGACACTCTCTTTTCCTACTGGCATTCAAGCAGCAATTCGACGCGGTTCAGCTTATGATCGTGGATCAACTTTTATTGCTTATACTTTGATTTCTGTACCAGGATTTTTTTTATCGTATATTATGATTTTATGGGTGGTAAATACATTCGGCGTTCCCGTCATTGGTATGCGAACTTTTGGGATGGAAGATGCTGACCCCTTTTTTCAAAACATGGATCGTCTTTGGCATTTAGTCATCCCCTCATTCATGTCTGCTCTCACAGGGATTGCAGTCTTATCTCGCTATGTGCGTTCTCAAATGCTAGAAGTCATCAGTCAAGATTATGTACGGACAGCGCGTGCCAAAGGGCTTGATGAAAATACTGTAATATATCACCACGCCCTACGTAATGCCCTTTTACCCTTTATTACCCTATTTGGATTTTTACTCCCAGGCTTAATAGGGGGATCCGTTATTTTTGAATATATTTTTGCATGGCCAGGATTGGGACGATTGGGTTATGAAGCGATTATGGCACGGGATTTTCCTGTTATTTTGACCATTAACTTTATTGCAGCCGCCCTAACACTAATAGGGACATTCCTTTCGGATATACTTTATGCAGTGGTTGATCCGCGAATTCGTTTAGACTAAATACTATGACAATAAATCTTGCTAAAAACAAGCAAGATTTATTAACGTTGCTTCAAAACTAATAAAGTAATGTCATCAAACACCTTTTGTTTGCCAATGTATTCATGTACATCATTAATTACAATTTTCTTTATTTCTTGGGCAGAATTTTGCCAGTTTAGTTTCACTAGTTCACATAAGCGCTCTAAGCCATATTCTACATTTTCAAGATTAATGGCTTCAGTAATGCCATCACTATAAAGTACAACCACATCTCCAGGATTTAAGGATATTTTAGATTCAACAATAAATTCAACAATGTTTTCAGTCAGCCCTATCGGCATACCTAAATGTAAAGTCTCTATTAATTCGACATTACCTTGTCGCACAACAATGATTTCCTCATGTTGCCCACTAAAAGACAATTCTTTATTGTGATAGTCCAGTAAAGTCAATGTTAGGTTTTTATGAACCTTCATTCTAGCCACATTATGGTACACCATCTCATTTAAGGCATTTAAAAATGTGACAAAATTTATTGGCTCATAGGCAAAAACAGTACGTACAGCGGATTGCACCATAATAGCTAAAGCACCGCTTTCTAAACCATGTCCAGTCACATCACCAATTCCGATAAGAACATGCCCATGATGTTGAAAAACATCATAATAGTCCCCTCCTATCTCATCAGTTGGTTCCAAAAAGCAAGCAATCTCTAACGCCTCAATTTGATTGAGTTCCGATTCGCTAGGCCAAAGCATCTTTTGCAATTTTTTTGAGATATCTAATTCCGTACTCATACGGATATTTTCCGATTTTAATTGCTTATTGAGAGTGCGAATTTCTTGATATGCTTTTGTCAAATTTAACTGAGTTTTCACCCGTGCAAAGACGATAGGAGGACTGAAGGGCTTGGTAATATAGTCTACAGCACCAAATTCAAGCCCCTTAGTTTCATCCATATCTCCGCTCATCGCCGAAATAAAGATAATTGGGATGTTTTGTGTTTTTGGCTCAGCTTTTAGCCGTTGACAAACCTCGTATCCATCTATACCTGGCATCATAATATCCAATAAAATGAGATCAGGCGGGCTATCTGAAAAGACTCGTTTTATAGCCAGTTCCCCATCTTTGGCAATCAGTATTTCATACTCATCTTTCAAAAGATTACCCAATAACTTGAGGTTGGCTCGTTCATCATCAACAATCAAGATACTATATTGTTTATCTGTCATGAATTTTTTTTCCTTTGGAATTCAATTTGTCAATGCAAATAGCATAGAAATATTTTTCAATTTAGAATTACTTGCTAAATAAGCAATACCCCGATGAAGATGTAATTTAAATTGTTCATTCAATATTTTCGGGGATAATTCTAAACCATCTTGCTGACACCGTTGTGTTAATAAGGCAAAGTATACTTCAGCATACGTTCCCCCAAAAACTTTCCATGTCATTTCTATTGAACTATCCAATTGAACATTTTCCTTTGGAGGATTTGAGGGATCGCTTAATGAGAAGCAAAAAGCCCAACGACAAAGTACATTCCAATTGCTAATACCAGTTTTGCGTTTTAGCAAACTTAATTGAACTTTACCTTTTTCAGAAATTCTCACAGTTTCAATTGTCATTATTTTTCCATGAATATTTAAAAAAAGTAACCAGATTTGAAAACTGACGATTGTTTTTTGTCATCATAAGCAATGCAATATTCACGTCCTATCGCTGGTTTTAAAGTGGCATGATATTTTTCATTAATCTCTTCATCAGTGGATAACAAAATGACTTGATGGCTCGCTTGATGAAAATAATTATTAACAAGATTTTGGCGATGTTTTCCATCTAGTCTACTGAGTGGGGTATCAATAATTGCAGGTAATGGACGTCCAGTAGCACGGCTCAAGCCCCATAAAATAGAAATAGCAAGCAATTGTCTTTCTCCTGCTGATAGATTTTCAGGATACAGTTTTTCATGGCAAGGGGTATAGAGTGTTAATTTGTAGCTCTCTGGATCAATTTCGATATGCGTGATAAAATCTTCTTTTCTGATAAGTTCTTGAAAACTATCATAAATCAGTCTTTCCAGTTTACTAATATGCTTTGCTGTTACTGAATTCCCAAATTTTTCTAGCGTTTGACGTACTTTTTCTGACTGTTTGATAATCTGCTGAGTAATTTCAGTCGCAAATTGTTCAGTCGATTCCTTTTCGTAACTTAGCGTTAATTCTTTTTCTTTACGTATGATTTTATTGGATGTACGGTTTTGTTCTTCTTCTAGGATTTGAATTTTTGAAGAAGTATTTTTGATTTCATCTTGTATTTGTAAGAGTTTTTCCTGAATACCTTTTAAACTGTCAGGATCTGGAATCCCAGCGAGTTGTCGTTCACAATCGTTAATTTCAGTTCTCAGTTTCTCATCTTGATTAAGGATTATTTGTGTTGATGCTTGTCTTTGAGTGAAAGAATCGTCTTGTAAGTGAGTAAAAGCTGTGGGTTCTATATTAAGATAAGTTTTAATCTGAAAAGAATGTTGACGTTCAAGCTTATCTGTATTAAGGAAAGTTTCAATGGCGGAAAGTGCACTACGCTTAACAGTATGTTGTTTTAATAAGTCAATTAAAATTGTATCACGTTTTTCAAGTTCATCGTAAAAAGCTTGATTATTTTTCGCGTTTTTTTCAATATTGGCTTGTTTGTCAGTGCTTTTGAGTAAATCGCGCACTAATAATAATGGTGTTTCACCAGCCGCAATCTCACGTAATTGACTTTCAATTTTTGAAAACTCATTTTTAGTAGCAGTGAGTTGAGTTTCAATGACTTCACGCTGTTCAAAAAGTTCACCACCTTCACGCCGATAATTTTTTTGAAGCTTTTCTTGTTGTTTAATTAAGTCTTCTAAATGTTCTTGCATTTCTATTGTTTGTTGCACGATTTCAGCAGCATTCGTTTCGATTTGCTTTAATTCATCTTCTAAAGTCGTGATAATCAGACGATTATCTTGTGATTGATGTTGAATTTTGCGTTTACGTTCCACCGTCAATAAGTCGGTAGATAAACGATAAACCAAGTCTAAGCCTAATAAGGCATGAATACCAGTTTTCAGTAATTCTGCCGCTTTATCTTGATCAGCAAATGCTTCAATCTTTTCCCCATCGAAAAAAAATAAGCTAGAAATTCGGCTAGGTATAAATTCTTCAACATATTCATACCATCTGTCGGTGATAACAGCATCCAAAATACCATCACGCTTAACTTCTACTGTTTCTTTAATACATTTACCAGTAGAACGCCATGAGCGTTGAATACGAATTGATTCTTCTTTACCATTTCTGAAATGTTTGAATTGGAGTTCAAGTGTGGCACCTTCCTTGGGGTCAACCTGATAATTAATCATTCGGCTTAAATAATCTAAATAATTATTATTGCCTCGTTTGGAATGTTTGGAAAATTTACCATAAAGTGTCAGTTGTAAGGCATCCAATAGGGTTGTTTTACCGCTGCCATTGAGTCCACCTAGTAAAATGATAGCTTTTTTGGCGGATGGCGGAGAAAGTTGAATAACATGACGTCCTTTGTAAATACCAAAATTATATAGAACAATTTCTTCAAAAATCATTGCAGTTATGAGTTATCAGTTATCAGATGCTAAATCTGACTAAAAATTGTTATTATAACAGAATAAGATAACAAATTGTGTTTGCTATAATACAATTAATTTTGTTATTTGGGGACTTATGAAGCACACACGTATTTATTTATATAGTTTCTTAGTTTTACTTTTCAGTGGTTGTAGTCATCAATTATCTCAGCAACAATTTTATGTTTTTGGGACATTGGTAGGTGTTAGTATTTGGGGATTGCCAACGCAACAAGCGAATGAGGCAATTAATGTTATCACTAAGGATTTGCACTTGATGCACCATCAATGGCATGCGTGGAATCCTAGCCCTTTAACCGATTTAAATCAAGCCATAGCAGCAGGGCAAATGGGAACACTCCCCGATCCAGTTGTGTTACAAAAAGCCAAAAATTTTTATACTCAAAGTGATGGCTTATTTAATCCTGCGATTGGGCAGTTGATTAATTTATGGGGATTTCATCAGGATGATTTATCTGATAATCAAGCACTCCCTTCTCCAGAAAAAATTGCAGATTTAGTTGCCTTATCACCAAATATGGATGATATTGATATTGAGGGCAATCACATTTCATCACATAATCGGGCTGTACAATTAGATTTTGGTGCTTTTGCTAAAGGTTATGCTATAGATTTAGCAATGAATAAGTTACGTCAATTAGGGGTGCAAAATGCGATTATCAATGCGGGTGGTAATCTTAAAATAATAGGTCAAAAGGGAGAAGCGCCTTGGGTAATAGGAATTCGTCATCCGAGCGGCACGGGCATATTAGCAGCGGTGGCGGTGAGTGGAGAGGAAAGTGTGATTACTTCTGGTAATTATGAGCGTTTTCGAGAATATCAAGGCGTACGTTATTCACATATTATTGATCCTCGTAATGGCATGCCTGCACAAGGATTGACATCGGTGACGGTGATAGCCCGAAGCGGTGCTCTTGCAGATGCGGCTTCAACTGCTTTAACAATTGCTGGTTTAAAGCATTGGCATCGTATTGCGCGACAAATGGGGATAAAATATGTGATGTTAGTAGATGAAGCAGGAACAGTATATGTTAATCCAAAGATGGCAGAACGCGTGCAGTTTCCATCTGATAAAAAGCCTAGAATTATCGTGAGTGCTCCGTTAAATTAAATGTAGGGTGCGTCCTACGCACGGAAGCTATTGGTAGGACATACCATGAGGAAGTTTGATAAAATCATTATTTCTAAGCAAAACGATATTAAAATTACTTATGAAAACAAAAATTCCTATATTAATCTTATTATGTATTGCAGAGGCTTCTGTAGCCAGCACTATTGATCCAAATAATAAACATGCTTGGAGTCCTGTTAGTGGCTGGGTTGACTTTCGCCCAAGTGATCAAGGTGTTTCAGTGTATGCTGACCATTTAGAAGGTTATGCATGGGGTGAAAGTATTGGCTGGATTCAGCTTGGTAATTATACGAGCGGTGAAGCACATACTTATGCCAACAACTCAAATGCCGATTGGGGTGTTAATCATGATGGTGCAGGTAATTTATCTGGTTATGCCTGGACGAATAACACGGGGTGGATTAATTTTAATGCCAGTCAAGTCAGCATTGATATGACTAGTGGTGATTTTAATGGTGATGTTTGGTCTGAAAGTGTTGGGTGGATTCGCCTCAATGATCCAAGTTATAAAGTGCGAACAATATTAAAAGCAACTGCATTAGCTATTAATGAGAATGTCTCAAATCCAGTAACACCTGATCTTAGTAACAGTCTTGGACAAGCGATCATTATTGCTGCTGGTGGTGCCCAAAAAAGTAATACTTTATTCACATATAGTAATGACTTCACACAACGCATGTATCGCATCCTGAAAGAACGAGGATTTAGTGATGATGAAATTCACTACATGAACCCTCAACCACCAGATCTTGATAATGATGGTTATTTGGAAGATGAACGACAAGATTATAATTTTTTTAATCCAGAGCAAGAATTTGAAGAAGTTTTTGCAGAAGTGAGTCATTCACTGCGTGCAGACCAACAATTTATCTTGTTCTTGCATGGACATGCACGTCCTGATTATTTCCAAATCACACCACATTATGAGTTATCCGCACAAAAATTACGTGACTTATTAGCCACATTACCAGCAGGAATCGAGCAAATTATTATTTTAGATAGTTGTTATTCGGGGTCATTTTTTGATGATTTGTCTGGTGTAGAAAATCGTGTGATTATCAGTAGTGCAGATGATAGCACGTTAGCTTGGAATACGAAATATGCTAGTTTTACAGATACTTTTTTGCGAGGCTTGCGTCGTGCTTATAATTTAAATCAGGCTTTTCAAGCAGCAGAAGAAATGATCATTAATGATCCAAGCCTTTTTCGTAAACAACGTCCTTGGTTAGATGATAATGCGGATGGTGAATATTCTTTTAATCATGATGGGCGTCACGCAAGCCAAATATATTTAGGAAAAGAAGGTGTTCATGCAGCGGAACCGCCAACGATTAAGACAGTTCATCCTCCTATCATTTTGGCAGAAGATGAGACCAGTGTTAGTTTATGGGTTCGTACAACGCAAACTGTTGAAGGTATCAATCAAGTACGTGCGATATTGATAAATCCAGAATTTTCAGGTATGGATTATGACGGTATGGAAACCCATTTTGGACGTGAAGAGATGATTTTGATTTATAATCCAGCAGAAACACGCTATGAAAAACGTTATGATTATTTTCAAACAGCAGGAATGTGGCGAGTTCTCTATCAAGCACAAGATACCAGTGGTGTTTGGTCAGATATTATGATTGGAGAAGTTCAAGCAGCTGGCACAACCCGAGCTGCGACTGTTAGAATGGAATTGAATCAAAGTCGTTACACTAGCAATGAAACACTACGTTTAGATATGTTGGTCAACGGACAAGCAGAGGTTGATTTATATATTGCGATTATTTTTCCTGATGGTAATTTTATGACCATTGCTTATCCCTTGAACTTTAGTCGGCCTGGTGCAATTCAAGTTTATCAGCCCATGGTTGAAATTGCAGGGCAAAATACTTATCCAATCATGAATTTTCCCATGCCAAGTGGCATTGCATTAGGAGAATATTCGGCTTGCGGTGTAGTGGTCAAAGCTGGAACAGCTGCTCTAGAACAAGAAAATTGGATAGATATTGATTGCGCTGTATTTGAAATTTTCTAAATTCTTTGTATGGTGCGTCTTACGCACCTTTTGTAGAGCTAATTTGTAAGATGCACCCCATACATCCGAAGATGGTGCGTGGGACGCACCCTACTTAAACTTTCAACTGGATTCTAATAATGCGAACTAAAAAAACTATTTTTCTGTTAATCACATTACCACTAAGTTTACAGGCTGGTCCACTCATACCGCCTGGTCCACCAGATGATTCTGCTAGTGCAATGTATAGTTTACAAGATATTTGTAACCGTTTAGAGGAGGGAACAGCAGGAATAAAGAAAAGCTTTTTTGGACCTAGCAGCGGTCCTGGTTCCACCAATTGCACCCTCAATGAGATGATGAACAAGGCACCGATAATAGAGCAAAATAACGGTGCCCAGCCGACTGATGTCATAAAAGGTAAAAAATATTGGGGATTGTCATCTAATAATTGGGGACAACAAACTGGTACATTCATTGCGGTGGATACCAGTTCTGATCCCAATCTAATTCCAAGTAATATTAGAGAAGGCGTGACACTATTTGGTGTTGTGGGTACATTTAATCCAAGTACTTCGCCAGAAGTGGCTGCAAATTCAGGAGCTCGCTATGTAGATAATGGTGATGGAACTGTTACAGATACTCGATCTAACTTGCTATGGTTAAAAAATTCAAATTGTTTCGGTGAACGGACATGGGATGTTGCTATGGAAATCGCAGCTAATTTGGCTAATGGACAATGTGGTCTTAGTGATGGTTCTACAGCAGGGACATGGCGTTTACCTACTAAAATAGAATGGCAACTGATGATAGATGATCGATATACAAACCCTGTTATTTCTAACGCAGCTGGAACA
>DAOVTJ010000044.1 GCA_030633165.1 Thiomargarita sp.
AAAAATACTGATTGTAGATGATATCCCTACAAATCTTAAAATACTGATTGAAGGATTAAAAAATCATAACTATGAGCTTCTTGTCTCAACCAGTGCGACTGCTGCTTTAAAAGTCGCCAGAACTGAAATTCCTGATCTGATTCTCTTAGATATCATCATGCCTGAAATAACAGGATACGAGGTTTGTGCCATCCTTAAAAAGGATGTCATCACCAAAGATATTCCAATCATTTTTATTACAACGCAGAATTCCCCTGAGGATGAAACTAAGGGATTTGAGCTTGGTGCAGTGGATTATATTACCAAACCCTTTAGTCTACCTAAAGTGCATGCACGAGTGAAAACTCATTTAAAATTGAAACAAGCTTATAATGATCTCGAAAAGCAAAACACCATTTTAGCGGAAGCTGTTGCCTTGCGTGAGCATGTAGATCGTCTCACTCGTCATGATCTCAAAACTCCCCTGAATGGTATTATTGGTGGCGCAGCATTTATTGTGGATGATAAAAATCTGACTGTTAAACAAGTAAAAATGCTGAAATTGATTGAGGAATCAGGTTATAAAATGTTAGGAATGATCAATCGTTCCCTTGATCTTTATAAAATGGAGACTGGGGGATACCAATATAAGCCAACCTCTGTCAACCTTTTACCTATCATTCATAAAGTAATATCTGATACAAAAAATATTTCAAATCCTAAGGATTTAACCATCATCATTCAATGCGATGAAGACACCTTTCCCATTCAAGGGGAACAACTATTATGTTATTCCATGTTAGCCAATTTGCTAAAGAACGCCCTCGAAGCCTCTCCAAATGGAGAAAACATTATAGTTTCTCTTGAGAAAAAACAAAAAAATGCGATTATCAATATTCACAATAAAGGAGCGGTGCCTAGTGAAATTATAGAACATTTTTTCGAGAAATATACAACTTCAGGCAAATCGTATGGTACAGGTTTAGGTAGTTATTCAGCCCGTTTAATGGCTGAAACGCAGAACGGCAGTCTCCATCTTGATACATCCGAAAAAACAGCTACTACCATAACTGTTCAGTTATGTCTTTAAGGAAAAGAATAATGCCAAAAATATTGATTGTAGATGATGTTCCTACAAATATAAGCATGTTAAGTGAAGTCTTAAACCATCCGACTTATGATATTCTTGTTGCAAAAAATGGACAAGAAGCTTTAGATATTGCAAGATCTTTAACCCCTGATTTAATTCTTCTAGATATTGTGATGCCTAAAATGGATGGATACACTGTTTGTAAACATCTCAAGGCAGATACGACAACCCAAAAAATTCCTGTTGTTTTCCTCACAGCACAAGGTGGAATAGAAGATGAAACCAAGGGACTTGAACTTGGTGCTGTAGACTATATTACTAAACCTTTTAGTCCAGCCATTGTCAATGCGAGAATTAAAAATCATCTCGAATTAAAAAGACAAAGGGATATATTGGAAAATCTGACTGCTATAGATGGTTTAACAGGTATCCCTAATCGTCGGCGTTTCGATGAATATCTAAAAGAGGAATGGTGTCGTGCTATACGGACTAATGCGCCATTATCATTGATAATGATAGATATTGATTATTTCAAACTATTCAATGATAATTATGGGCATCTTGCTGGTGATGATTGCTTGAAGCAGGTGGGGTTTTCTTTGGAGAAAAGCATTGAAAGAACAACAGATTTTGTTGCTCGTTATGGGGGAGAGGAGTTTGCATGTATTTTGCCCATGACAGATATAAAAGGGGCTATTGTCATAGCAAATAAGCTACAAGAAAATATTCTTGCCTTGAATATTCCACATGCTTTTTCAAAAAATGCGACTTGTATTACCATAAGCCAAGGTGTTTCGACACAAATTCCGTCTCAAAATTCTACATCTAGTGTGTTGATAAGTGTTGCAGATAAAGCCCTTTATAATGCAAAAGCATCTGGGCGTAATCAGGTGAAGTCCTAAAATTAGGACTCCCCTGAAAAGTTTACCAAGGCATAAAATTGTTAGCAAATGATGCTGGACGTGAAAAATTAGAAATACCATGGTTTAGCATCGTTAAATCTCGACGCATTTGGTCAGTTGTGACTGTTATTACACGCATAGACTGACTCATAGTTTGCATAGAATCATCCATACTCCCAATGGAATGATCCATCTGTGCCATAGATGTATCCATTCGCGTCATCATTTTATCCATGTGTGCCATAGATAACACCATACCAGCCATTGAATCACTCATTACACCAACATGTTGTAACATCGGAGGTAAGGTATCTAGTTTTCTTGAAATATCAGTTATTGTGCTTGTCATTATTTGCACTTGTCCCGACATGATCTGAATTTGTTCTGATAAGGTACTAATACTATTAGTCATAGAACTCATGTGTTCCCCCATTTCACTATCCATGCTCCGTGCCATTGCGGACATATCACCTGTTAGACTGTAAATTAGAAAAAAACCATAACCTGCTAGTATTACAAAAGCAAACATGGCTGGGTAAACCATGATCTCCCAACGTCGTGTACTTTGTTGAAAAGTGCTGACAAATTGTTCCATTTGACCCTTACTGATCGCAGCACCACACTCCATCATACTTGGGGGAGGGGCGAATTGGTCTGTGGAAGTCGTCGTCATAACATATACTCCTCGAAGGAAACTTTTTTATAATCCTTCTGATGGCTGTTTAAATTCGTCGTGTTAGTTATAACACATATTAGTATATACTTATATAAATTTTGATAATTTTAACACTCATTTATAATTAAGAGAAATTTATGGCAACACAATCCCTTCAAGCGGCATTAGATGCTTTCATTCAAACAACAGGTATGGAAGAAGCCATGCAAGTACTTCAACAACATCCTGAATTGCTTACAGATCCAGCAGATCTGTTGCTCAGCTCCATTATTCACAGTGCCCGTCAACAAGGAGAAGAACTGACGGCTCAGGCTTTGGATGAGCGTCGTGATTTCATACGAAGTATACGAGAAGAACATGAACAACGGCTTTGTCAATCAGAGGATTGACATGTTGGGGCAAAAGACTTATATAAATAAATATAAACCGATTTTTAACCGCAGGGGGAGTGTAACATGTTTCAAGGTAGTATGGTAGCACTGGTCACACCTATGCATGAAGATAATAGCATTGATCATACCAGTTTACGTCGTTTAGTAGATTATCATATTAATAATCAAACTGATGCAATCGTAGCAGTAGGGACGACTGGAGAATCTGCAACGCTAAATCATAATGAACATTGTGAGATTATCCGTATTGTTGTTGAACAGGCAGCTGGTCGTGTACCAGTAATTGCAGGCACGGGGTCTAATTCTACGGCAGAAGCCATTGAATACACCCGTTGTGCCACTAATGCGGGGGCTGATGCATGTTTGTTAGTCACCCCTTATTATAATAAACCAACACAAGAGGGTTTGTATCGCCACTACAAGGCAATTGCTGAAGCAATCCCTATTCCGCAACTTCTTTACAATGTACCAGGACGCACAGCATGCGATTTGTTACCTGCAACAGTCAAACGTTTGTCGGAGATAGATAATATCATTGGGATTAAAGATGCAGTAGGTGATATTAATCGGATACAAGATTTAGTAAAATTAGCGAATGATAAGTTTGTCATTTTCAGTGGTGATGATTTGACAGCATTGGAATTAATGTTATTGGGTGGTAAGGGGGCAATTTCCGTGACAGCTAATGTTGCGCCAAAAGCTATGCATGAGATGTGTCAACTGGCAATCGCAGGTGACCGTGCTGGGGCTGAGGCGATTAATCAACGATTAATGGGCTTACATAAAAAATTATTTGTTGAAGCGAACCCCATCCCAGTTAAATGGGCAGTGCACACAATGGGTTTGATACCATCAGGTATCCGTTTACCATTAACTCCATTATCCGAAAATTATCATGAAGTGGTTAAACAAGCGATGCAACAAGCAGAAATATGATGGGAAAACGGTAATATTATTCATGTTATTTGCTTTACTTTCAGGCTGTACTACGATTATCAACAGTTTTGATGCAACTTGGCTTGATGATCAAACCGTTTACAATAAAAGCCAGCCTCTTCCCCCTTTTGAAATTCCATTGGAGTTAAGTAAAACAGAGAATTAATTATGTTACGCCTTTTAAAAATTGTTATTTACTGTTTATGTCTTGTGGGATGCTCAAATAATGCTGTGCCAGACTATAAGAAAAGTACAACTGTACCATCCCTAGAAATTCCACCTGATTTGCTAGGTTCAATTGATGAATCTAGCAAAAAAGACCAGTAGTTTAAAACCATTTTATCGACTGTAATACCAGACGAAAAACATTTCCTTTCTCAAGATGTTCCACCTGTACTGGTAAATAATACAAAGTTGGGGCACACCATAATGTCGTGCGTCGTTTTCCGTTGGCGGACGTACGATCATATTTAACAGTCTTCAATGATAGATCGCCAATCTGAAGAGTTTCAAAGCCCAGATATTTTGGAATATAGCTTTTGATTTTACCTTTAGTTACAATTTGATACTTAATTTTAGCTTTACCTTGTTTTTGATCGATCATTAAAACCAGTTGATAAAGCAATCTATCAAGTACACCCGCTTTGAGCGGTATTACCTTAGTTTGACCTTTAAATGTATTTCTCGCGATTCCTTTAGACCACTCAAATAATACGGTATTAGTTCGAGATTTTTTACCTGTCTGTTTATAATGATATTCCAAAGGGCGGAGTTTACCATTTTTCAAATGCATAAAGACACTACGTTCTTCTATGGTAACCTTGTTAAATAAAGCAATAAAACCAGTGGTTTCTGCAAAGGTTTTAAATTGAAAATTACCATTTGGGAGGCGCATTAAAGAGCGGGTACCCTCTCCCGCTGGTATTCCTTTAGCATAAAGTTTGTATTTAGCAGTAAATTGGGGTGGAAAACTGTCTGCGGCAACACCGCAATAGGCTAATAACAAAAATAAACCAATAAAAAATTGTTTCATAAACTGTCCTGTAATTTTCTTTCCAATAAAAGTTTTTATGACTCCTGACATTCCAGATTTTGAATCTGCTCACCTTTTAATTATAGGTGATGTCATGCTCGATCGTTATTGGCATGGGATTACCTCTCGTATTTCGCCTGAAGCCCCCGTACCTATTGTACATATCAAAAAACAAGAAGAACGTCCTGGAGGTGCAGGTAATGTCGCTTTAAATATAAAGGCATTGGGTGGACATGTCACCTTAATTGGTGTCACTGGCATAGATGAACATGCAAAGACTCTCCAAAAACAATTGACAACACGAGGTATACATTGTGCCTTTATTCAATTACCTAATGTCTCCACAATCACTAAATTACGTATACTCAGTCGTCATCAACAATTAATACGCTTAGATTTTGAAGATGGTTTCACTAAGCTAGAGACGGACAAAGTATATACTAAAATGCAAGCCTACAAGGCTAATGTCATTATTTTATCAGATTATGGTAAAGGTACCTTAGTTGATGCACCACAACTCATTCGTGCAGCCCGTGCTATAAATACGCCCATTTTTGTAGATCCCAAGGGGCATGATTTTAGAAAATATCAAGGGGCAACGATTATTACACCTAATTTAACAGAATTTGAAGCTGTTGTTGGATCCTGTACAACAGAAAGTCAATTAGTTGAAAAGGGTCAAGCCTTACGTGAGGATTTAGATTTAGAAGCTTTACTGATTACTCGCAGCGAACAAGGTATGACACTATTGCGCTCTGGACATCAGGCTTTACACCTACCCACCCATGCCCATGAAGTATTTGATGTCACTGGTGCAGGTGACACGGTAATCGGTGTTTTAGCAGCTGGAATTGCGGCGGGTTTAGATTGGGTAAATGCAACCACACTAGCTAATCTTGCAGCAGGGATAAGTGTAACTAAACTGGGTGCTGCTACAGTCAGTGTTGTTGAACTTGAACATGCTTTGCATAAGCAAACTGGCGTACATGATATAAAATCCTTGAAAATCGCCGTTAAAGCCGCTCAAGCAAATGGGGAAACGGTGGTGATGACTAATGGTTGTTTTGATATTTTACATGCTGGACATATCCAATATTTAACGCAGGCACGACAAATGGGAGAGCGCTTAGTTGTGGCTGTTAATGATGATGATTCTATACGCCGTTTAAAAGGAGATAAACGTCCAATCAATACTTTAGAAAAACGTATGGCAGTTTTAAATGCCTTGGAAAGTGTTGATTGGGTGATCCCTTTTAGTCAAGATACACCAAAAGATTTGATTTGTCATATTTTACCAGATATTTTAGTCAAAGGAAGTGATTATCAAGTCGAGCAAATCGTGGGGAGTGAATGCATATTGGCAAATGGCGGCAAAGTAATGACATTAGACTATTTAGAAGGCTGCTCCACGACTAATATAATTGAGAAATTTACTTAGAAGAAATCTAGCATAAAAGGGCATTTTTATGATATAATTATTTCAGTTTTCAACCTGCTGCTAATTCTAGTGCTCAGCTAAGGATATCCAAACTTAAATGGTTAAATTTGCCAAAGAAATCTTACGAGTTAATATCGAAGATGAGATGAAACAATCCTATCTTGATTACGCAATGAGCGTGATTGTGGGTAGGGCATTACCTGATGTACGTGATGGTCTAAAACCTGTACATAGACGTTCATTATATGCCATGTATGAACTCGGTAATGCATGGAATAAGCCTTATAAAAAATCGGCACGTATTGTCGGTGATGCGCTTGGTCGTTTTCACCCCCATGGTGATGCTTCTGTGTATGATACGATTGTGCGTATGGCACAGCCTTTTTCTTTGCGTTATATGTTGGTTGATGGACAGGGAAATTTTGGTTCAATAGACTCAGATAGCCCTGCTGCCATGCGTTACACAGAAATCCGTATGGCAAAAATTACCCATGAAATGCTATCGGATATTGACAAAGAAACGGTTGATTTTGTTCCAAATTATGATGAATCTGAATTAGAACCCACAGTCTTTCCAACACGTCTTCCTAATTTACTCATCAATGGTTCCAGCGGTATCGCCGTCGGCATGGCAACCAATATCCCGCCCCATAATTTACGGGAAATTATTAATGCCTGTATCGCCTTGATTGATGACCCTAATTTAAATGTTGAAGATTTGATGCAATATGTACCTGCACCTGATTTTCCTACCGCAGGCATTATTTATGGTGCAGGCTCTATTTTAGACGCTTACCGTACAGGACGTGGACGTGTTTATATCCGTGCTCGCACTGAAATTGAAGAAGATGAAGACGGCAAAGAAAAAATTATTGTTACAGAATTACCCTATCAGGTTAATAAAGCACGTTTAACCGAAAAAATTGCACTTTTAGTTAAAGAGAAGAAAATTGAAGGCATCACCGCTTTACGTGATGAATCTGATAAAGACGGGATTCGTATGGTGATGGAATTGCGGCGTGGGGAAATTGCGGCAGTTGTATTAAATAATCTTTTTAAACAGACACCAATGCAATCCACATTTAGTATGAATATGGTGGGTTTGGTAGATGGACAGCCTCGATTACTCTCTATTTTAGAATTGATTCAAGTATTTATTCGCCATCGGCGTGAAGTCGTGACACGACGCACCGTCTTTGAATTACGTAAGGCGAGAGAAAGGGCACATATTTTGGAAGGCTTAGCTATTGCCTTAACCAATATTGATGAGATGATTCTACTGATTAAAGGGTCTAAAAATCCGCAAGACGCACGCGCTCAATTATCAGAAGTTTTGTATTGGAAAGCAGGTATTGTCACAGATATGCTACAAGGGGCAGATGTTGCACGTCCAGATGGTCTTTCTAGTGAATTTGGCTTGCAAAAAACAAATTATCGTCTATCTGAAGCCCAGGTACAAGCAATTTTAGAATTACGTTTACACCGTTTGACTGGTTTAGAACAAGACAAAATTCTGGAAGAATTTAAAACACTATTAATTCGTATTCATGAATTTTTAGATATTCTCAATAATACTGAACGCTTGATGCAGGTTATACGTGATGAATTATTGGCAATATATGAAGAATATGGGGATGAACGACGTTCTCAAATTGTTTCAGATGGTGTTGATTTCAGCATAGAAGATTTAATACCCAAAGAAGACGTCCTTGTCACTTTATCCCATGAAGGCTATATAAAATCGCAAGCTGTCAATACTTATGTCGCACAAAAACGTGGCGGACAAGGCAAATCTGCCACACAAATGAAAGAAAAAGATTTTATTGAGAAACTTTTTGTCGCAAATACTCACGATACCATTTTATGCTTTACCAATGTTGGCAAAGTGTATTGGTTAAAAGTACATCAATTGCCTCAAGCCAGTCGGAATGCACGGGGAAAACCCATTATTAATTTGTTGCAACTGGAAAAAAATGAGCAAATTAATGCAATATTACCAATATCTGAATTTACTGATAATCAATTTGTCTTTATGGCTACTGTCAATGGTAAGGTAAAAAAGACAGCACTTAACAAATTCTCACATCCCCGTGTTAACGGTATTATTGCGATCAACTTAGCAAAAACGGATAAATTAATTGGTGTCGATATTACTGATGGACAACGTGATGTCATATTATTTAGCAAAAACGGTAAGGCAACACGCTTTAAAGAAGAAAAAGTGAGGCATACAGGACGTACTGCTTGTGGGGTACGTGGCATTAGATTAGCAGATACAGATCAAGTCATTTCATTGATTATCACACAGACAAAAGGAGAAATACTTACTGTTACTGTTAATGGATTTGGAAAACGTACCGCCATTGATCAGTATCCCGTGAAATCTCGCGGCTGTAAAGGTGTGATAGCCATTAAAACCTCAAAACGTAATGGTAAAGTTGTTGGTGCAGTACAAGTGGACGAGGAAGATGATATTATGCTGATTAGTAACAATGGTACATTGATACGTACCCCAGTTAAAGGGGTTTCTATTGTCAGTCGTAATACCCAAGGTGTCAATTTGATTCGTTTGCGAGACAAAGAAAAACTGGTTGGGTTAGATAGGATTATCGACTTAGGGGTTGAGGAAGAAGAATAGTGGTAACAGAAATAAAAACAATTAGCTGGCTTTTACTTGTTGTGGCTATAATTTTAGAAGTCTCTGGTACTATTTGTATGAAATTGTCAGATGGATTTACAAAAATAGGTCCAGTGATAGGCATGCTAACATTTTACGCATTTGGTCTAAGTTTGTTAGCGATGGCAATCAAAACAATAGATCTGAGTATTGCTTATGCAGTTTGGTCTGGATTAGGAACAGCATTAATAGCCATTATTGGTATCATCTGGTTTAAAGAACCAGCGACTTTGATAAGAATCCTTTCTCTTATGTTGATTGTTATAGGGGTTGTTGGCTTAAATTTGGGAGGGCGGTAAAAGGAGAAATTGAGGGACTACATTTGTAGTCCCTATTTTTTTGAGAAATGATATGTTAATAACAAATTCTACCACTATACTTATAGTTGAGGAAAAAGAAAATGATAGAGGAATTTTACGTACTTTCATTGAGAAAGAGTTTGAAGATATTCAGGTTGTAGAGACAAACTCAGGTTTAAACGCTTTAGGCCTTCTCCTAAAATATGAAGTCAATTTCATGTTTATAAATGTGCAAATGCCTCATATCAATGGGTTTGAAACGGCTAAAATGATTCAAAAAAAGCCAAAAACGCGAGATATTCCGATTATCTTTATGATAACGGCTGAAAAATTGGACGAATTGCAGAAAACAGATTTTGATATTGGTAGCTTAGATTTACTTCTAAAACCCATTGATCAGAATCAGTTTATGATGAAACTTCAGTCCTATTTAAAAACATCTTTGCAACAACAAAAAGAGACTAATGAACAAAATAGTCAAGTGACTGAAAGTTTCTCAGACACTAATTTTTCAGATATTATTTTGGATAGTGAACAAATAGAATATTTGAACACTGAACTAACAAGTTCAATTAATGCCCTTCTCTCTTATAACAAACTAATAAAACAACAAGCTATTGATTCAGGCTGTACTGACTTGATTGATAATTTAGACAAAATGAATTTGGAAGGTCAATATTTACTGGATTTTGTTAATAAATATCTTGACCCAATAGGTGTTCGTGACTTTTTAAATTATTGAGGTATAACTTTCCACCCCGCCATATTCAATTCTTACCCTAATTCTCATCAGTACTGAATCATCAAATTTTGTTCATGTTTTAGTACTGAAAACATACTGAGATTAATAAAATGTCACAAGCAAATATACTTATAATTGATGACAATCAAAATAATCTTTTCAGTTTGCGTACTCTGATTGAAGATAACTTTGATAATATTGCAGTGTTTCAAGCTAATTCTGGTCTAATTGCTTTAAGCCTCCTTTTGAAACATAAAGTGGATTTAATTTTTCTTGATGTCGAAATGCCAAAAATGAATGGTTTTGAAACTGCAAGAATGATCCAGAAACGGTCAAAAACGCGAAATATTCCGATTGTTTTTATGACAAGCACTTATAAAGTGAGTCAATTTCGCCAAGCAGGGCTTGAACTTGGTACTCTTGATTATCTCATCAAACCGATTGATGAGAACCAACTCCAGGGTAAAGTTCAAACTTATTTACGTTTAATTCAACAAACAGAACAACCGATTGATGAAATTGAACAAAACATTAATCTACGAATTACCGAAATCGTTTCAGCGGCTAATCACTCCTTTCAAAACAGAGAGATTGTTTTTGAGCGTCAGCAGATAGAGGATTTTAATGATAAAGTACTGAAATCAATCATTTCTATTGTCACATCTAACCAAATCGTTAAACAAGATCTTCAAGGTTTAGGGAATAATGAATTATTTATTGAAATTGACAAAATTGACTTGGAAAGCAAATTTTTGCTGGAGTTAGTTCATGATATATTAACACCAAAATTGAAGATCTAAAGGTGCAAAAGTTTGATTTCTTCCTTTTAACTTCTTGTAAGGATATATTACTATGTTTCGCAATATTAAACAATTTTGGAAGACAAATACCAAGCAAGATTGGCTACACACTGGACAAATACAGTTAAATGACCAGATGAGTGGCGTGTTAGATATCAGTACGCTGGCTAAACAGATTATCTCTTTCCTGACAAATTATGTAGAAGCACAAGCTGGTGTATTTTATCTCTCTCAAGAGAAATATTTAAAAGTTATTGCCACGTATGGTTATACGACAAATAAAGATATTCCCCAAAAATTTGAATTTGGTGAAGGCTTGGTGGGAGAAACGGCAATAGCACAAAAAATGATCAGCCGTACCCAAACACCAGAAGAATCTACCAAAATTATTCAATCCTGTATGACAGTGACAGTCCCTCGTCATGTGCTCCTTATTCCTGTATTGTTTGAAAAAACAGTCATCGGTGTTATTGAAATCGGTTTTTCTAACCATGCACCCACAAGCCTTCAACAACATTTTCTTCAACAGCAGATGCCAAATATTGGGCGAGCTATAAATAGCATCCAAGATCGCATCCAAATACAAGTGCTCATAGAACAAAATAAGAAACAGACAATAGATTTACAAAACAAATCAGTAGAATTACAAGTACAGCGAGACGAATTACGTATTAGTCATGAAAAAATTGATGAATATACTCAGAAAACCGTGGATCACGTGACAAATCAACACCAGTCTAATTTTCTATCGAAAATGTCACATGAATTACGTACGCCATTAAATAGTCTTTTGATACTCGCGCAAAGATTAGCAAATAACACAGATGGTAACTTGACTGAAACACAAGTGAAACAGGCGCAAACTATTTCCGAAGCTGGTACAGATTTGCTATTTCTAATCAATGAAATTCTCGATTTATCTCATCTCGAAGCAGGTAAAATTGATGTTCATCTTGATAACGCCTCATTATTGGATTTAGTGAACACACTTGAACAGAAATTTCATCAAATTGCTGAAGACAAGGGTTTGACATTTCAAATTACAGTTGCCGATGATATAGCAAAAGTATTACATACAGATCAGTCGCGCCTTAAACAAATTCTCGATAAGCTATTATCTAATGCTTTTAAATTTACCACTACAGGTAAAGTCAAGATGACGGTAGAGCGTTCTTCTCAATCCAACATGATTACTTTTAAAGTGATTGATAGTGGGGTTGGAGTTGATAAAGACAAACAAGGACTAATATTTGAAAGCTTTCAACAGATAGAAAGTAATATCAACTTGCATGGTAGCGGCACAGGTATTGGGCTTTCCATTTCAAGCAAGTTAGCCCAAGCGCTTGGTGGAGATTTAAAATTACACAGTGAAGTGGATAAGGGGAGTACATTTACACTATCACTGCCTTCACAGTGCGAAGTAGAACAAGTCACTACTTTGCCTGATATACCTATTCTTGAAGATAGGAAAAATTTGAAGGAACAGCTTCTTTTGATTATTGAAGATGATCCTCTTTTTGCACAACTTTTAACAGAATTAGCACAAGATAAGAATTTTAAATGTATTATTGCAGCAGATGGGGTAATCGGTTTAAAAATGGCGCAAGAATATTTACCCAATGCCATTATTCTTGATGTCGGTTTACCTAAAATGGATGGGTGGAGTGTTATGGATAAGCTAAAAGAGAATCCAGACACTCGTCATATTCCTGTACATTTTATTACAGGCTCTGGTAGTCCTGAAGATGCAAAAAATAAGGGAGCTATCGGTTATTTACATAAACCTGCTAACTTAGCACAACTTGATGGTGCTTTCGATGATATAAAGCAGTTTATTGCAAAAACTGTGAAAAATGTCTTGATTCTTGTTGAAAATGATGAACATCAACAGCAGATTGTCGATTTAGTTGAGGATAAAGAAGTTCAAGTGAAAGTCGCCATCACAAAGATAGAGGCTTTAAAACACCTTCAACTGGCACAGTTTGATTGCATTATTCTTGATGTGGATGTCGAACAGGGAACTGGTCTAAAATTGCTTGAGCCATTATACAATGATTCTCAATTGAGCAAGATACCCGTGATTGCTTATGCAGATCGTGATTTAACATCTGCGGAAGATTCATTATTACAGCAATGTATGGATACTCTTACGATCAAAACGGTCACAACACCAGAACGCTTATTAGACCAATCTACCCTATTTCTCCATCAAGAGAAAGCCTGTTTATCTGAAAATAAACAGCAAATATTGCATAAGAAACCCGTACCAGATCGTATTTTAGCACATCAAAATGTATTGATTGTTGATGATGATATCCGTAATACCTTTGCCTTAACAACGGTTTTAGAGGACAAACAAATGGAAGTGTTTGTCGCCAATAATGGTAAAGAGGCTTTAGCTTTATTGGAAGAAAATCAAAATATTGATATTGTCATAATGGATATTATGATGCCTGAGATGGATGGTTATGAAACCATGCAAAAAATCAGAGAACAAGTCCATTTATGTCATTTGCCCATTATTGCTCTCACAGCGAAAACTTTGAAAGGTGATAAGGAAAAGTGTATCGAAGCTGGTGCCAATGATTATCTTGCTAAACCTGTAGATACAGAAGCATTATTATCATTAATGCGTGTGTGGTTATCTCAGTAATTTAAAAATGTAGGGTGTATTTTACACATCCTACTAGCTTGAATTAGCTAAAACAGCCCCTTATTTATTGAATAGGTCTTTAATTGTCTTAGTTTAAGAAGTATAGGAGAGCGTTCCCTATTGTGGGAATGAAGCCTCA
>DAOVTJ010000110.1 GCA_030633165.1 Thiomargarita sp.
CATCTTCAGATGGCACTTGTGACGCCTCATCCATGATTAATAAATCAAATTTTATTTTTTCAGGCACTAAATATTGAGAAAATGATAAGGCTGTCATCATAAAACAAGGTTTTAAAGCTTGCAAAGCTTTGCTTGCTCGGCAAATAAGTTGCCTTATTGGAATATGCCGACTTTTCTTATTTAATTCATGAAGAATCAATTTTTTCTCTGTGAATGTCCCAACAGTTCCAGAACTGTTGCCTAACGGTACGCGTCTTTGAGCCATTTGATAGGCGAGCTGTTGGAAATTGAGTTTATCTAAGATTGCACAGTGTTGCTGGAGATTGTCATATTCTATACGCGAAAATTTGGCTAAAACATTATGTTTACGTATTAAGTCTCGTGCCAAACGATGGTAAAATGCGTATTGAAAATGTAGCGGTGCATTTGTGGCATGAATTTTTCTACTGGTAACGGATTTTGTGATATTTTCTAACCCAAATTCATCAAGTTCTTGTTTTAAATGGTATAATTTGGCTAAATTGCCTAAAATATTAACGGTGTTTTGACAAGTGTTAACACTTTTTGCGAGAACTTTTAAAGATTGCTGTTCAGTCATCCAATCTTGGGTATCGCCAAATTCTGATATTTTTTTAATATGTTCAACAAAATTAGCCAAATAAGCTTTATTTTTGTGGAGAAATCTCTGAGTAATTTTTACTCTCTGATCAGTATTATCACCAATTAACCAAAACAATAGCTGTATCGGCATGATGTCTTTTAAATGATTTAGCCAATCAGCAATGAGAAGTGATGCTGTTATATTTGTTTCAATACCCCGTTCTTTTTTACCAAATAATTCTTTAATAAACGGCTTTTGTTCCATCTCAGTGCGGAGATGCATGGCGCGAAGTAAATCTTGCAAACTACGATGTATAGAAATAAGTGGTTTATCACTAAGGTGTGGTAATTGTTGTTGCAATTTGAAAACCAGTTTAACCAGTAAGCCACCCCGTTCATTTAATTTTTCTATAAATGTCTTGACGATAAAATCAGACTTAAAAGGTAATTTGAATTGTTCAGCAATTTTAGTAATTTTTAACCATTCATCATATTTTACTGCGGTTATTTTTAATAAATAGCTAGATGGATCGGCTTGTGTTGCTAATAATTTTTGGGCTTTTTCTGGCGTACCCAACACTTTTGCAATATTTTGTGACCATTCTATCAATACTTTTAGGTGCATCCAATCCGTTTCAAATCCCTGAAATAATGGACCAAATAATGTTTTATATTGCTTTCGTTGTATCTCTTGCTCTGTTTTACGCTTGAGGATGGCGAGTGTTTCTAATTTTTCCACCAAATCTGGAATGTTTGAATTCACGAGGAATTTTTGAACACGCCAATAGTTCACAGATAAAAAGGCAAACCAATTATTTTGACGAACAGTATCAATTAAAATATAAAGTATTTCAGAATTGGGTATTTTGTTGAGTAAAAAATATTCTTTTTGTTTCACCCACTGTGTCATCAAATCTGAAAATGTTTCAGACGCATGTTGAAAAAGCACAGATGTCACTTCCAGGGCATGTTCAGGGTATTTATGGAGAATTAAATCTTTTGGGGCTGTCTTGGCTAATTGTCTCAATTTGAGAAAATTGAGATAATCTTCGATGGTTTCAGTATCATTTGATAATGGTGAAATGTTACTATTGCCATTTTCGATATAAAAGCGAATATCATTCATCGACTCTTTGCCAAAACCTAAGTTTTCAAACTGACTTGTCGTTTGGAGAATTTCTTGAATAAATTTTAGAGGATATTTACCATGTCCTAATACTCTTGTGGTTTGGTTTAAGAGTAATTGATATTGCCCTTGCACAGTTTTAACTTGGCGTAGTTTCTCTATAGCGCCTTTTTCCAATAATTTGATTGCAAGTAAAGTATCAAAGTTTTTCGGAATTGGCATCAGTGGCGCAGTATCAATTTTGGCAAGAGAGCGCAAAGTAGCTAAATCTTGTGTTAAAGGCATTTGGGTTTCTTCAATCAAAACATCTATATACGCTTGATGTACTTGCGTTTCTACAAGCATGTTTGACAAAATTGGTTGAATGACTTCTTCATCACCTGGCCAAATATTGTTTGCTATAAAACCTTGCCAATCTTGCAGGACTTCTTTAGATAAACCTTGGTATTGTTCACAAAATTTTGTTAATTTTTTGAACATTTTATTAAAATCTTGAGATGTGATTGGTTTTATAACATACAAACTTTCACCCGCAAGTTTTCCCCGTAATTTTTCCACAGCCCAAAAAATATCATAAATTTTTTCATTGTTAGGACCAACAATGGTATTAAAAATTTGTGAAGTGGTCAATAATTGTTTTTCTTGTTCTTGCAAGTCTTTACGCTTATTTTCTAATTGTGTAATATCGGAATATTCTTTTTCAAGACGTTTTTTTAGTTCCGCATGTAATTTCTCGATTTGAGAGGGTAATTCTAAACAAAATTCTCCTAAATCCACTTGTTCCAGTCCTGCTTTAACCCTATCCTGTACATTTTGTTTATCTGTGATAAATAACACAGATTGTCCTTGAGCCAATGCATCCGTAATTAAGTTAATAATAAGTTTATCAGGTGTTCCTTCTCTGACGACATTAGCTTGTTTTTTCATTATTTTAATAACATTTTGAACGGTGAAGAGTAATGTACCACATTAATAGGGATGTATTTAAAAAGTCCATCCCATTTCCCAACATAAATTTCCACCTTCTCCAATTGTTTCACTTGGATAGCCCCAAATAAAATAAGTCATACCAAGTCCAATATTAATTTTCTTGTCTATCAAAATACCCATTTGAACCCCAATTTTACTTGCTCCACCCCATTCAGAATTTTGATTGTTTAAAAATTCAAATTTAACTGCGCCTGCTCCAAAGGTCAAACCCATATAAGGTCTAAAAATATTATGCCGTGAAAAATATTGCTCTGTTGTCAATTCAAAATATAAGGCATGCGATCTCACATCATTGTCATCTTCCAAATATTTGGCTTGATGATAAACCACTGAATAGAGTAATTTATTCTTAGAACTGGTTTGTTTTACACGAGATATTTTCAATGCTGCCCCATATTGTCCAATTAAATCATGATGAAATTCTATACCATTATCATCTTCATCTTCATCTATATCGGCATCTACATCATAAATAGGAAAATAAATAGCAGATAAACGATATTCTTCACACTGTACAAGGTTTGGAAAAATGAGAAAAAGTAAAATTATTATTGATTGAGGGATGACTTGCATATTGTTTTTTTCTTCAAATTTATAGTAACGATATGATTTTACGCACTATTCTCAAAAAAGTGCGTAACAAAAGACTGTATTTTTACCACATCAAATCATCTGGTACCTGATAATCCGCATAAGGATCATCTGTATTATTTTCATCATTGTTTGTTTTATTCAAATAAATCACCACTTGTGGCACACGCTCATTAATCTTTTCTGCAATAGGTGTGGGCACAAGGTAATAAGATTCACCCAAAACTGTAATTGCTAAATAACCTATTGCGAGTTGCTCTTGTTGTTTGGAAGTAACTTGAATTTGTCTAACAAATTTGCCATCCGTAAAATTATAGGTCATTTCTGCCTTAGGCTCATTGACTTTATGACGTAAGATAAGATCACGTATTTGAGCTTGCAAGGCTTTTTGTTGACGTTCTGTTTCTTTTTGACGATTTAATTCTTGTGCACGTTGGATTTCTTCTTCTCGCGCTTTCACTGCTAAAGTTGCTGCTGAATCAAGTACTTGCTTTCCTCGATCTTTCTTTTTCTTTTTTCGTTGTTGGTGATATTTTGATTTCGAGTTTTGTTCGGCTGTTTTGGCTTTTTCTTTGGACACTAAGCCTTTTTTTAAGAGTTGATCTCGTAAGGAATTACTCATATTCAGTTTTTAGTAGAATTAAAGGTGATTATCCGTCCCTGGATTATGGAAAAAGTGTGTCGATTTATACGTTCTTCTTTCTCAAAAACCACCCCAAAGTCATTATAAGCAATAATAATCCAAACACCATTTCGGGTTCTGGAACACCGCTGCCTGAAAAACCACTAGAATTATTCTTCGCAGGCGGCATGTTATACGCATTTTTACTCACCCCTTTTACCATTGGGAGTGGGATATCACTATTGGGTGTTAATGCAGGATTAGGATTATAGATTTTCTTTGAAACGGCGACAAAGGATGTCCATTGTGTGACTAAAGAAAAATCTAAGCCTAATTGGGTCACTTGTTGTTTCAAGTGTTCATCAGAAACGCGCATATCTCTAGGGAGATCCAATAAACGCATTTTTTCTTTAATGGCAGAACGTGCCCAAATTAAGGCTATTGCTTCACCTTGTGTCGTTTCAGCTGGCAAATTTATTTTTAGGGGTAAAGTAGCCGCACTGTCATTCACATATCCTTTTATTTTTATTAAATATTGCCCTGGTTTCGCATAACGTCCTTGAATTCTAATACTTTGTCCCGCAAATAAATCTGGAATACGTTGTGGCATAAGTTCTGTCGGTTGTAAGTCGCCCCAGTCGAGGCTAATATCTGTCAACACAGGTGATTGTAAGCGTTGTGCAAGTTCTTTGGCGACTGATTGCACCTCTTCTGTTGGATCCATATAGCGGGTAAAACCACGTCCAACATGGCTCATTTCTGATAATAAAAAGCGATTAACACCAGTTCCAACACCAAGAGCAAATAAGCGTGCTGATCCAATAATCCGTTTTATCAAACGAAGTATTTCACGCTCATTTCCAATATAGCCATCAGTCAAAAATGTGACTAAGCGTATTGTGCCTTCAGGGACAGGTACTGTAAAAGCTTGTTTTACACCTTCCGTCATCATTGTCCCCCCTGTGCCACGCAAACTGTCAGTGTAACGAATGCCGCGTCGAATATTTGTTGGGGTTGCTTGTAAAGGATGACGAGAAAATTCTGTCGCCATTTCACTAAAGCGAATAATTCTAAAGGTATCAGTGGGGCGAAGATTTTGCAATACTTCACGCATAAAGGCTTTACTAGTATTTAAAGGTAAACCACTCATTGAGCCTGAACAATCTAGGACAAATACCATTTCACGTGGACTAATTTGTTTGGCTTGAGGAATTGCAGGCGGTTCAATCAATAGACTAAAAAATCCTTGCTGTTCTTCTTGATAATAACTCAATAAACCTGCCTGATTATTTTCACCGCTTAAACGATAACGCAAGACAAAATCTTGATTATCAATCACTCTATTTTTTGCAAGATGGATAATACGTTGATTTTCGCTCGATGTTTGTACTTTTATAGCATGTGTTTGACTATCAAGCTGTTGAATAGGCATGCCACCATTAAGATTAATTTGAATAGCAACACGTTCTGCATCAATTGTTTCAGGAATATCTAAACCTTTGACAGGTGGATAAGCGGGTAAATTCCATTTGCCAATTTCAGGCTCTTCAGATTTTTCATTTGTTTGAGGTGGTTGAAAGCGTGGTCCAACAACTAAGGGAATAACCAATTCATAGGCTTTATCTACTTTTGGCAACATTTGTGTGTAGTACAAGCTTACTTTAATGGGTAAACCAGGCATCAAATTGGCAATATCTTGAGTAAACATGTTGGGACGATGTTGTTGTAACAAAGCCGCACTCTTACCTTCTTTTTTAGCTTGTTCAAAAGTGGCTTGTGCTTCTTCTCGCTTTTGGATTTGAGCGCTAATAATTTCATCACCGACTGCCATGATCATTTTGTACACCGCAGCATCTTTATTGATCGGAAATAAGTAGGTCACATTGAGGGGTGTATTGAGCGGATTTTCAAAAGTCTGTTGTACGGTGATTGTGGCTAAATCGCCTTGAATATCAACATTAATATCGGTTTTTAACGTGGGAAAGAGGAATACATCGCCATCTGGCATGACGGCTTCAACTCTACCACCGAGTTGATCAAAATCAATCTTGGCGTGAGCAAGGGTGTTAAAACACAATAGTATGAGGAGTAAGCTTTTAAATTTTAACATGGTTTTTTTGCTTTTAGAAATTTTGGTAAAAAATAGGTAATTCCAATGCTCTGGCGACTGCAATATCCCAATTTTCTATTTCATCTTTTGGCATATTAAAAGGCGAAATTCGTTGTACCATGGTCCAAGTAATGTTGCGATTTTGCAACCATTGCCAGACTGCTTCTGAAATATAAGGCGTCATCAAACCATTATCGGCAACATAAGTAACACGAATATGCCATCGTTTGCCCTGTGGATCGGTACTATCATAAATAGCGGTGGGTAATCGTTCATACGTTGAGGTGACATAACGGACTTTGTGCCCTGCACCTGATAAACATTCAATCGGTGTATGCAAATGGCGTAAGGGTGCAGAGGTTTTTACCACTAATAAGCCAAATTCGCCATAACTTGCTTTTGCAGCACCGCCACCGTATTGTGTGAAATAATTTTGTTCTTGGGCTGATAAAATACTTTCTTGGGCTGTGTAATAACTAATAAAAGCTGGTAATACAGGCGCAGTGATTTTTCTTGCCACATCTATTGGATAAACAGGCAAATTGATAATAATTATAGCAAGTATAACAAAAATGAGAGAAAAAAAACGGTGTTGTCGTGATGTGAAATTTCTTGTCAATAATTTGATGGGTTGTGTGGCTGGTACTTTTAAAGCCCAAATAACAATTGGGATTATGCCTATACTAAGCGCTGCCAAGCCGATAATATCATGGAGCGGTGAAGCCATCACATCAATATTAGTCCATAATCCAATGGATAAAGTAACAATTCTTATCACATTAACAGTAAAAGCAGCTATTAGGGTTATCACAATGCCTATGCTGGCATAATACCATGTTGGACGAGTCATCGCTGATAATGCACTGAATAGTATCAATAATAATAATAATCCTCTTGCACCAGAACAGGGTAAGTCAACAAGAACATCTTTTCCTGCTAATAAAATTCTTACGCCTTCACATTGCACAGGATCTACGCCTAAACTTAATATTTGACAGGCACCAGCCGCTGAAATATGTTGTAAACCATACCCTATCGTGTGTTGCATGATGTGTTCTAAGGGCAAGGCAAAGGTAAATAGGAGAGCTAGCCAAAACGGTGAAATAGCACGTTGCCGATCATGTAATCCTAATAATAAAGCTAGTGCATAGACATCAACCACTAAAGCCAATGCACCAATAACATTGATACCTAAGATTTGCCCAATTAAACGCACTAAAGCTGTTAAACCGAGTAATATTAAGGCGATAAATTTTGGAGAAGTGTTAATTCTGTGACTACTCACACTCCATGCAAATATCACCGCAACTAATAATGCGACTAAAAATCCACTTGATTGGTAGGCTGGACTAATCCAAGTATTTATAAGCCATATTATGGGATGTAAAGCTAATAAGCCTATACCTATTGCAAATAGCCATTGGGGAATCTGTTTTTTAAACAGGTAAAGGACGTTTGATAACGACTTTAAATTGATTAGCTTCACGATCATTAGTAAATTTTATATCAGCATAAGATTGACAGACTCTGGGAATACCAGTACCTAATCCACGATAAGGCAAAATATGAGTAGCATGAGAAGTCAAAATAGGAATTCGCATTTTAGATAAACCATGGCGAATATGTTCTATCGTTAAATGATTAGGTAAATGCCCAGGACTAATTAATTCAATACGATCACGAAAAATAAAAAGCTTGATCGGTGCAGAAATAAAATAATCTCTATGAATCAAAGCATTAACTAATAATTCTTCAATGACAAAATGGGGAATTTCCAATTCACCCAATGAATTGACACTTTGTCCATTTTGAATATGATGTAAATTACGTTGTACAAAAGCAAAGGTATTTTTATAGACTTGTGCTAAATTGCCTTCAATATCTTCACTATCAAGATAATGAGACATATCATTACTTGGAAACACGATGCATTTAACAAGAAATACAGGTTTAAACTGTTGTGGTTTTTTTCCAAATAATAATAATCCTGTTAAAGTCAGTTGATTTGACTTGAGTAATCTTAAATTTTGTAGTAAGCGAGTGTTTAGAGTAGAAAGCTCTTCCTGATAGCGTTTGCTATAATATGTTTTAAAGGTTTCCTGATCTAAATC
>DAOVTJ010000239.1 GCA_030633165.1 Thiomargarita sp.
AATAGAGACAATGATAACCACGTCTTCTCAATTACCGACGTGGCGCGGGAATTGATAATGTGCGATTATCGCACAATAGAATACGTGATTATCACGTGTTTAAAGGGAAGTCCATAATCTGATTTGGTAACAGGGTATTCATAATCGGCCGAGTCGGCCGATTTAGAATAGTTCTCAATACCCAATAAATACAGAGTATTGAGAACACACCATTCCAAAGTGGCGGAACCCGCCGATTTAGAATAGTTCGCTACCCGCATGTTCCTGCGGATTACTCTCAATACCCAATAAATACAGGGTATTCTAAAGCACTCGAAATGAGTACTTTAGAATAGTTCTCAATAACAATAAATACGGGTTATGAGAACACACCATTATCTAAAAATCTATATCACTTGCATAGTCGTTGGCATCATAACCGGCGCCGTTGGCGGTGTGGACCTGTCTAACATAGTTGCCACGTGGTTTGTGTGTGGTGATGTTAGCTACAATGCTAGAATTAGGGATGGTGGGCGGAATAACATAAGTATTGACGACGGGTTTGGCATCAGCCGGCGTGTCGTCAAGCATGTCTATAATATCATCCGCGACATGGTCTCTATTGAAAATGTACCCTTCGTAAGAAGCTAGAATTTCAGGTATCTTACCCCATGCACTTTCCGATAAAACATTGGCATCATCTAACACGGTCGTGACATCGTCTAGACTTTTAACAGCATCATCACGCAAATCAATCTCAAGTCTTTTTCGTGCAAGCTCGCTTTTGCTATGGACTACTACATTAGCATCATAATCATAACGCACCGGTCCATTGGCATCATTGTCAGTATCGTTATCACAACGTTCGCGACGACCATTTGATTTTTGTGGCTTGTTATAATACTTCTCAATATCATGGCTAGCACGTGCTTCTTTAAGCCCCTCAAAAATGGCATTGTACTTTTGCAATAATCTAGTAACAGGGTATTCAAAGTCTCCCCAACTTTTTAATCTTGACTGTTTGCCATCAATACGTTGTCTAACTTGCACAGGTGTCAAGCCCATGTCGCGTAACCAGCCACCGATCGTCGCGACGGTGGGTTTTTTAGTATTGAATTTGGTTAGATTGCAAGCCTGTAACGCCTCTCTATTTTCAGTACAAAAATTCATGACATCGGCATCATCTAACACGTCTGTATAATTGAAATTCTCATTATCAGTAGGGATTAAACGACCGTTCTCACGCTTTAAATGCAATGGCTTAAGCAGTCTAGCAAACAACTGATTGCGTATCCAAAAACTGTTTTTAAGGGACGTGTCTAGATAGACAGTGTCTAAATAGTTACCCAACAATTGCTTATATTCAAAAGCATCTGTTTCAGACGTGGCGGCTTCTGAAATTAGCAGATGTGCTTTTTTCATTTTGCCTTCTCTATAATCATCAATTGCAAGGGATAACACGGGGTTAATGGCTAGATATTGATTGATGCTATCCACACGGGCATCTTGTGAACTGTCATCAGGCATATCAAGCGGGACGTCGCCAATATCAATACGCATGGTTTTTTCAAACTGATACCTTTGCTTTTTAGCATGTGCATTAGGGTCGTCGTCATCCTTTAATCGGTGGTATTCATCACCTGTGATTTTGGGCGCATGCAATAAGTCACGGGCGTTTAATTTTTTACGCATTACGTTGGCTTCTTTATTTACGCGAAGACCTATTTTATCACGCACGCCCGCCACGAAATTGACTTGACAACCCATGCCCCGTTTTAAGCCGATGTACAAGTTCTCAAAAAACCGTGCCTTATCCTTATCAGCCTTTTTCAAAACAGCACTGTGCAAGTCAAGTATTGCCCAAGCAGCCTTGCTTATCACATGTTGTCTATCTGCAGTTTCATAGTTATTGAACTTGTTAAAAATAAAATTAGAACGTGCCTGATTGATATAATCAACATCGGTATGCAATGACTTGATATTCAGATCACAAAAATAATCAAGCACGGTTACCGCCCTGTTACGGAACATCATTTGCGTTACATCAGCAGGGGTCAGCACATGCGATGTGATAAAGGCAATGGTCCTTTTGAATTTGTCATTTTCCAAACTGAATCCACTTGTCAAAACGGGGGAGTGCAATAGTACCCAATAGTTATCCATTTCCACCGTGGGATTTTTTAAGAAGGCTTTTACACGGTTGTTACCAGTGGTTTTGCTTGTTACTTTAAGTATCTTTAGATCAGGGTACTTCTTAAGAAGCCCAATTTCAATGGCATCTGCTTTATCAATAGAATTGCAAGGTACAACGACACGCTCTCCCTTACCCACGACGTCGTGTAAATGTGTTAATAATGCCGATTCCTGTTGATAAAAGTTGCAAGGCAGGTCCTTAAAACGCTTATGAGTATTTTTTATCAGTACGCAATCCTGTGCATCAATCCCAAAGTATTTCAAAAATTCCAATGTCAATGGTGTGATGTTATGCTGTGCTAATACTATCAAGCCCGCCTGATCTATCAACTCACCGATATACCCTAACAAATCATCACGGTCTTCTTTATCCACCGTGCCTGTAAACACGGTTTCAAAAGTTTGTTCTATTTCATCAATCACAAGCAAATCTAATTTAGCAGGTAACGCATCTTGCACTTTATCGTTGGGCAATGAATTTAGACAACATGCCAGATGTCCATTAATAGAGTGCTTCTCTCTATCCCCCCACTTCTTGACATTCTCATAATCATAAGCATCAAATTTTACAGCACTTGCTTTAACCAGTGTGCGCGAACAAGTGAGTAACACGCTGGTATGGACTTTGTTATCACCTTCGTAAAACGTATCCCTAATAAAAGTTGTTTTACCGGCACCCAACGGGGCATCTATCAAGATGACTTTTTTATCAGGCGTGATATAAGGCTTTATCAAAGTGTCATAATCAATACTTACCCACGTGTTGTCGTTGGTATGTACTTGGGATACAAGCTTGTCAATGGATTCATTTACATCAATCAAGTTTGTTTGGTAGACATGATGGGCGGTTCGCATGATGCCGGCATATTCGCCCGACATAAGGGCTTGATAACGACCGGGATCAGTTTGACAACGGGGGGATTTTTGGATGGCTTGCAAAAATTGTTCACTATCACCTGTAGGCAAACCAAACACTTTGTTTTTGGCAAGCCATATTGAATAAGATAAGACAAGATCATGCAAATTATGAGTGAGGTTGTGTGCTATGGATACCCATTCATCAAAAGTTTTGCCATATGGTAGGGCATTGACACCACGTGAAATACGCATTGCCTTATTAATTCTAGTGCTTTTACCAGCCGTGTTAGACGTGCTTGCCGTGCTTGACGTGTTAGACGTGTTAGACGTCCTTGCTTGATGCGTATGATCAACCTATATTTTGGGTGTACAATCGTGTATCTTTGTTGAATCCTGTTCATGCCAAACCATACCACTTCTATTGTCAGGCAATG
>DAOVTJ010000018.1 GCA_030633165.1 Thiomargarita sp.
AGTATTCCAGCACACTCCCCTGGCTGTGATTGTTGCTCCACCATCCAAGGTAATTTCTCCGCCCAGTGTAGCAGTCGTAGCAAGCAATACAACAATTGGATTTGTTGGTGGCACTGGAGCAGGAAAGACCACGGTCATCGATATTTTACTTGGCTTATTGCGGCCTCAGCAAGGGGGGCTTGTTGTGGATGGCATAAAATTAGAGGAAGATAATCTGCGTATGTGGCAGAAGAATATTGGGTATGTTTCGCAGCATATTTATCTTTGTGATGATTCGATTAGCCGTAATATCGCCTTTGGTTTAAAAGATAATGAAATCAATCATATAAATAATAAAACGGCACCTTATTAAAAATATTTTATTTTATTATTTTTAGCTTATCGTGTAGAATGGGCATTAATTATGGGTAAAAATAATTGATGTCTAACTGATAACCAAGGAGCTTTAATGCAAATTACAGGCATGTTGTGGGGTTCTAAACTCCTCAACTACGTAGGTTTTCCAACTTCAGAAGTGCTTGGACCTGAAGCAAAAACGGACCAAATAAAAGACCTGATTGACCGCTGGGGTGATGTTTTTATTAAACCTATTTTTAAAGGCGGTGTCGGTAAAAAAGGTAAAGCGGGACTTATTGGTAAAGCAAGTGATATTGCTACCGCTATGAAAGAAAAAGAACGCCTTTATTTTGTTGAACATCGGCATGGTAATGCTTATGCCAAAGCGGAAGGGGTCACGTTTGAAAGTGCTATTCCAGCTAAATATGAGATTTATGTCTCTATTAGTGATAGTACGCGCTTTAGAGCACCTACATTAACCATTACCCATCATGGTGGTATGGATATTGAGGAATTATCCTCAGATCAAATCGCTACCATTCCTTTTGATGCCTTGACTGGTTTTAAAGGGTTTGTTGTCACTAACGCGCTTAATAAAATCAATGCGCCGAACGAAATTATTAGCCCTTTAGTGCAAAATTTACCTAAATTGTGGGATTTATTCCACAATTATGGCATGGCAACATTAGAATTGAATCCCATTCGCATGATGCCTAATAAGCGTGGACGTTTGGTCCCCGTTGCTTGTGATTTCAAATGTATGTTTGATACTGATGATCCAAATTGGAAACGTTTAGATTTTCTGCCTGCTGACTTAGATACGTCAAGTTATTCTGATTTTGAGCTGGAAGTCAACCAATTGCGGACTTATCAAGGTCAATCTGATGTTTTTGTCATTAATGAGTTAGGTAGCATTACAGCAATGACTTTTGGTGGCGGTGCTAATGCTTTAGTCACTGAATTATTAGGTGATAAAGGGAGCATTTCTTCAGATTTTGGTGGTAATCCACCGTATCAAAAAATGTTCGAGATCAGTCGCATCGTTTATAAACACTGGTTAGAACAAACTAATGTTTTATTTATTATCGGTGGAAAAGCTAATAATACTGATATTTATGAAACATTTCGCGGAATGGCTAACGCTTTACGTGACTACTTCAATACCCATGGTCCTGTTCCCCTATATGTCGTTATTGGACGTGGTGGACCTAACTTAGTACGTGGTATGGCTTATCTAAAAGATACATTAGATACTTTAGGTATCCCGTATCGCATGTTTGGATTCGATTCTGCCATGAGCGGTGTTGTTAATTACGCGATGGATATTGATAATTGGATGTCTCAAGGTGGTAAAGAAGTCATCGCTAAACAGATGGGGATTGAAAAATAATTCTACTATGACTGAAAATAAACCATACCCAAACGGTATCGATGCCTTTCCACACTTTTATGTGGGTATCAATTCCCTAGAAGAATTAGCAACCTCTGAAGATAGAGTGTGTGTTTTAAATATTCTTGGTAACGAAAGCCGTACTGTCACACCTGTTAGCCATGTTTACTCTGGTGGTAATATTGTTTGCGGTACGATGCCTGGACGTGCAGGTTCCGTTTTAAAAACAAAAATCGGTGATATTCCCGTTTATAATAGTATTGCAGAAGCCTTAGACGCAGGACATAAATTTAATGTTGCCATTGTTTATGTTCCACCAAGCGGTGTTAAAGATTCTGTTATTGAAGCGGTTCGGATGAACCCTGCCATCAATAAAGTTGTTATTTTAACTGAAAAAGTGCCACTCGGTGATACCCGTATCATTAGACAATATTGTCAACGCCATAAAGTTGATCTTTTTGGTGCGAATTGTTTAGGCATAGCAGATGCCCATCATCATATTCGTATCGGTGGTGCTTTAGGTGGAAATTCACCTGAAGAATCTTTAGTACCAGGTTCTATTGCTGTTTTTTCAAATTCTGGCAACTTTACGACAACAATGGCAACCTATATCCTAACCGCAGGTTGGGGTAGCACCGTTTCCTATTCTTCTGGTAAAGATGTTTATATCCACTTTGCCGCCGCAGAATTTACTCATGCCTTTCACAATGATGATCGCAGTAAAGCGGCAATCATGTATATTGAGCCAGGTGGTTACTATGAAGAAGATATAGAATTCAAAAAGCCAGTGGTGGCTTGTATTGTAGGGCGTTGGAAGGCAAAATTGACGAGAGCTTGTGGACATGCAGGTGCAATGGCGGGTTCTGGTGATAATGCTGAAGAAAAAGAACGCTGGTTTATGAAAAAATTTGGTGTAGATAATATCTATACACCAGATAATCCTGTTTGTTCTGCAAAAGGGGCAGTGGTTATTAATATTGCTCATTTACCAGAAGCTTTGACAGCTGTCATGAAAGCCAATGGCGTAGAACCTGATTTTGCACCACGTGGCGATCTCTCTCTCAAGCCATGGTTAGGTAACAATCAGGGCATAGAGTTACCTAAGAATTTACAACTACCCGTTGTTGAAGCCATTTCACCGTATAATGAACAATTGGCACTTTTGAGTAAACAATTAGGGATCACCTATCCACGTCAAACGATGAAGGATGCTTCTGGTGCATCAATGATGGACCCTAAGACTCAGGTGAGTAAATTATATGGGATTAGTGTATTAGATTCCGCATTGCACTCTTATGAAGATAATTTGGTCATGTCTTTGGTGCAAAAATATCCTGATGAAAATGGACGTGCGCTTGCAAATGTTGTTTTAAATGCTTTTGTTAATCAGAATGATAAGAGCACATTAATAGCAGCAGAAGCGAGTCGGGTTGCTGGCAATAGTCCGAATACTGTCTTATCATCAGCTGTGGCTATTATCGGTCCAAATACTGCAAATATTGCCAGAAGCGCAGTAGAAATACTGATCAATCTTTTTAATGGTTCTGAACTCGCTGATCCCTCTGAATCCTTTGATTTTAACGCACAAATCAAAACTGTCTTGGCTGATGAAGAGATTAAATCTATCTTAGTCTCAAAGCAAGCTGGTGATTCTGGTATGCTTGACGCGATTAAACAGCGTAATGTCAAATCTGTTTTTATCGACTTTGTCAAAGAATTGGCTAAACAGAATAATGGTGAAGTGAGCGATGATGTCATCATAGCAGCTATTTCTTGTCATCTCGGTTGGAAAGAACTTATTCAGAAACGTTTATCAACAACGAATTTGATAAACATGCCTTGGCATTTGCGCATCTTTAGCACCATTATTGGTGCTTCAGTCGCGGCGAACCAACAAGATGCTTCAACCTTTTGTGGTATCAGTAACCGCGAATTGATGAATAGTTGGAGCTTTACAGAAACAGCTTATTTAGCCCTATTAGGCATACGTCCTGATGAAGAAGCATTATTTGCCTTTTCAGTTTTATTAGGATTGATTGTCAGTAATGGACCAGGTACAATTTCTGCTCAAGGTCCTAAAGGAGCCGTCAGTGCTGATGGTCCTGAAGTGCCTGGTCGTGTACAAATTAATAAAGCTTATATCGGCTTTTTAACACATACTGGCTATGCACATGGTGGAAATGGTTATGAAGCCATTGAATTTCTCATCAAACGCTTTAAGGTGAGTGGCTTGATTGAGCCTGGAAGTGAAGGACATGGCTTAGATTTAAGCGCAATGGCAAAGGAATATGCTCTTGAATACAAGGCATATAAGACTAAAGCCAAAGCAGAAGGCAATCTCTCTTATGCCAAAATTCCTTGTGTCAATCATCCTGTCTTTAAGAATAAAGATGTCAACTATGACCCACGTGAAGTATTTGTTAATGACTTATTCAAACAACGTGGCGCATATAACGTCTTTCTTGAATTCTATCATGAACTTGTCCAATCCCTATTTAAAACGGGTGTGAGCAAAAATGTCTATTGTGTTAATGTGGATGCCGTTATCGCGGTAATTTTATTGAAAATACTGTGGACACCTTTTGCCAAAGGTGAAATTACTGACACCGCCTTAGAAAGTGCAGCATTCACAACTTTCCTTTTTGGACGCACGATTGGTAGTGCAGCAGAAATCGAAGACCATATTAATCGTGGTCGCAATATGGATACAAGGACAGCAGCAAGTAAGTGTAGTTTTGTGAATTAATTCCTTTAGAACTGTGATGATTTCTCAATCACAGTTCTAATTTTTGTCACGTTCAACAAACAAAAGATAATTTATACATGTCAAAAATCCTTTGGACCAAAACTGATGAAGCGCCAGCACTAGCAACATATTCATTCCTTCCCATTGTCCAAGCCTTTACAAAAAAGGTAGACATTGAAGTTGAAACAAGAGATATTTCTTTAGCGGGTAGGGTCATTGCCTTATTCCCTGAAAGACTTAAAGCCGAACAAAAAATTGACAATGAACTCAGCAAACTCGGTGAATTAGCCAAGACACCAGAAGCTAATATTATCAAATTACCGAATATTTCTGCTTCTGTACCGCAGCTTAAAGCTGTTATTCAAGAATTACAGGAAAAAGGGTACAATATTCCCGATTTTCCAGAAAATCCGCAAACTGCAGAAGAAAAAGCAATCAAAGAAAAATTCAGTATTGTTTTAGGATCAGCGGTCAATCCAGTACTTAGAGAAGGAAATTCTGATAGACGTGCACCAGGTGCTGTCAAAAATTACGCCAAAAAGTTTCCACATTCCATGGAAAAATGGCTATCAACCTCTAAATCCCATGTCTCAACGATGTCCGCAGGAGATTTTCGTAGTAATGAGAAATCTACGACTATGGGAGAAGATACAGAAGCCACGATTACTTTCCAAGGCAAAGATGGGGCTAAAACCGTTTTAAAATCTGGCGTTCCCTTAGAAAAAGGGGAAATAGTTGATGTCACATTTATGACCAAAAAAGCATTGACGCAATTTTTTGCACAACAAATTGCTGACGCCAAAGAGAAGGGTGTGCTTTTTTCTCTACACATGAAAGCCACGATGATGAAGGTTTCAGACCCTATTATTTTTGGACATGCTGTAAAAGTGTTCTTTGCCGATGCTATCAACAAACATGCGGCTACTTTGAAACAACTTAATGTCAATTTTAATAATGGTTTAGGCGACTTATACAACAAGATAGACTCTTTGCCTGCTGATCAAAAAGCAGCAATTGAAGCAGATATTCAAAAAGTTTATGCTACAAGCCCTGATATCGCGATGGTTAATTCTGATAAAGGGATTACCAATTTGCACGTCCCCAGTGATATCATTATTGATGCTTCGATGCCTGCGGCTATTAGAGCAGGTGGGCAAATGTGGAACAAAGCGGGTCAAACTCAAGATACCAAATTTACGATTCCAGATAGTACTTATGCCTCTCTTTATGATGAAACCATCAAAGATTGCATTGCTAATGGTGCTCTTGATCCCACAAAAATGGGAACAGTGCCCAATGTAGGGTTAATGGCTAAAAAGGCTGAAGAATATGGGTCACATCCCACCACTTTTGAAGTACCAGCTGATGGCAGTATTGTGGTAAGCGATGCTCAAGGCAAAACCATTCATGAACAAGCAGTAGAAGAGGGAGATATTTGGCGTTTAGTACGTGTCAAAGATGCTCCCATTCAAGACTGGGTTAAACTTGCGGTTAATAGAGCACGAGCAACTGGTTGGAAAACAATTATCTGGTTGGATAAAGATCGGCAGCATCATATCGAACTCCAAAAGAAAGTGGAGAAATATTTAAAAGATCATGATACTTCAGGTTTAGACATTGAAATTATGTCTGTCAGAGACGCAGCCCGTGTTTCTGTTGAAAGAATTAGAGCAGGAAAAGATACGATTTCAGTGACTGGAAACGTGTTACGAGATTACAATACAGATTTGTATCCCATCTTAGAAGTGGGCACTTCTGCCAAAATGCTTTCAATTGTGCCATTAATGGCAGGCGGTGGATTATTTGAAACTGGCGCAGGTGGTTCAGCTCCCAAACATGTGCAACAACTGTTAGAAGAAGGTTATTTAAGATGGGATTCGCTGGGTGAATTCTTAGCTTTAGTCCCTTCTTTGGAACAAGTAGCAACGGTTGATAAGAATGCTCGTGCGACTATTTTGGCAAATGCACTTGATAAAGCAACTGGCAAACTTCTGGAAAATAATAAATCACCTCAAAGAAAATTGGGGACGATTGATAACAGAGGGAGTCATTTCTATATCTCACTGTATTGGGCAGAAGCTCTTGCGAACCAAACCGAAGATACAGCTTTGGCTTCAGAGTTTGCCGATGTCTTTAAAAAGCTATCAGAAAACGAAGAAACAATCAGTCAAGAATTCCTATCTGTACAAGGTAAAGCAGCAGATGTTGGCGGATACTATCTTCCAGATTCTGAAAAGGTTTCTGCTGTTATGAGACCTAGTAAAACTTTTAATGGCATTATAGATGCGATATAAGTCTTAGCACTGAGACTTATGTTTTTTGGTGGACTTTTGTCCACCATTGTTTGTTAATGGTGTATCATAAAATATTTTGGGGCAATATCATGGCATTTAGTGAATATAAGAAATACTCAATGGCTGAGTTGAAAACGATTTTTAATATTCAAGTACTGAAAAACGGTAAATTATTTGAGGGTTTTAAACCGAGCACTAGAGATTATCACTCTTTACAAAAAACTGTAGAAAAAATGAATTCTCGTATTAACTTGTCAAAATCAGATAATGAGGCAACAAGGGGAAGTCTATTAGTTTCGCATATATTATGGAAAGCAAGTGATATTTACAATTTAGGGATATTCTTTGAACCGCAAGTAGAAATAAGCATAGAAAAAACACCAAAACTGCCTTACCAGTTAAATGGTAAATATGATTGTGCTTTAAGTCTTGATGAAGTTGATTTTATTTCACCTATAATCTCAGTTGTTGAAGTCAAAAAAAGTAATTTATCTGATGGTTTAGGTCAATGTTTAGCTGAAATGTATGCCACTTTAAAAAAGTTTAATCAAAACAAAGTATATGGCATCATAACAGATGGCGAAGTTTGGGAATTTTTCTTGTTGGAAAATTCTATATTGCATATTGATGAACGAAATTATTACATTAATAATGTGTCTACTATTATTGATAGAGTGGGTTATATCGCTGAAAGGTTTCAGGTGACAACACCAATGTGATATTTGTCTGCCTCTTTATACTTTAATACCTTCTTTCCCCTCTGTTTAATTTTTATATCATCTCCATTGTGGGAATAACAAAGATATAACTTCAAACCATTCATGAAAATAAAAATCTTCCTAATACTAGCCCCAACTCTATTAATTTTAGGACTTTTACAATCCTACTTTTGGGTACCTACATACGATTCTCAAACCAAGGGCAATCCTGAGCGAGTTGTCAAATTTATCGAAGCCTCCATTGGAGATGCTAAAATTTTAAATCCTATTCTTAATTCGGATGGCTCGAGCAGTAGAATTACTGGCTTTGTTTTTGAAGGATTACTCGATTCAGATGATAATCTCAATTTACGTGCTCGTCTTGCCACCGACTGGACTATCACCGAAACGGCTTATTTGCTCGTAAATTCTGAGGCAAAGTTTCCTGATGGGACGCCAATAACAGCTCATGAGATGATAACTCGGATTAAAAAGAGTCTTAATACTGAAATAACATTACTCCCACCGCAACAGCTAATAAAAGAAATTTCTATACCTGATTCTGATCCCGTTACAGTGATACTTAATCTCCCAGAACAGCTCAAATTTTCTTTAAAAGAGGTGGATCAAAATTTTTTCAAATTACTTGAGCCTATTCTTGGGTCAAATTATGAAAAAAATGTTCCCCTGGAAAAATGGATTAAAGTCTCTTCTGTTGATAAACGAGATGTAATTATGTCTCAATTAGCAGAAATTATGCCTGTTTTTGAACATAATCCTATAATTTTATTTCATCTGAGAAAAGGTGTGTATTTTCATGATGGTCATGAATTTGATGCGGGAGATGTCAAGTTTACTTATGAAGCGATTATGAATGCTAAAAATCTTTCACCGCGAACATCAGATTTTGAGCCTATCAAAATGGTGGAGATTATAAATTCTCATACAGTACGTGTTGTGTATAAGCGACTTTTTTCGCCAGCCATTAATGCTTGGATGATGGGGATCATACCAGAACATTTACTCAATCAAGAAGCTTTGCAACAAGAAATGAATGAGCGTGAACTATCTGATTCTGCACGTGCTAGCTTTGGTATGCGCGATAGTCAATTCAATCGTCATCCAATCGGTGTTGGACCTTTTCGTTTTGTGAAATGGCAAAGTGATGAGCTAATTCATTTAAAACGTAATGATGAATATTGGGATACACCACCACAATATAAAGAATATTACTATCGTATTATTCCTGATGCTGTCACTCAAGAATTAGAATTCCGTGCTGGTGCTATTGATACATATAGCCCTCAACCCCACCAGGCAGCCCGTTATAAAGCAAATGAAGATTATCAATCATTTTCAAGTCTTGGATTTGCTTATACTTATATTGGATATAATCATCGAAAACCGCTATTTTCTGATAAGCGTGTGCGAACAGCATTGGGAATGGCTATTAATGTAGATGAGATCATTAAATATATACTCTATGGCGAAGGGGAGCGAATGACAGGACCTTATCCCAAAAATACGCAATGGTATGATCACTCTGTCGAACCTATTCCTTATAATCCAAAGGAAGCACTGCGTATTCTTGAAACGCTTGGTTGGCACAAAAATGCTGATGGCTGGCTTGAGAAAGAAGGCAAAATATTTGAATTTAATCTAATTACAAATAATGGAAATTTACAACGTAAAGCAATAATGACCATTGCCCAAAATAGTTGGCTAAAAATTGGTATAAAGTGCCAAACACAATTATTTGAATGGGCAGTATTTCTTGAAGATTTCGTTAATCCAGGCGATTTTGATGCCCTCATTCTGGGCTGGAGTATGGGTGTTGATCCTGATCTTTATCAAATATGGCATTCCAGCCAATCAGGATTTGCCCAACTCAATTTTGTTGGCTACCAGAATTCAGAAATTGATAAGTTGATTGTAAAAATACGCCAAGAATACGATTTTGCGACTCAGCAAAAAATGACACATAAGCTACATCGTCTCATTGCTGATGATCAACCTTATACCTTTCTTTATGCGCCACTAACTAATTTGGTACTTGATAAAAAGATTTTGATGGTTGATGAAGACGGTGGTTCTAGTGAAATTAAACCTACAAAAAGTGGTGATGTCTTTTACTACTTTAATCGGTGGAGAAAATTTGAATTTTCTCCTGATAATTGATATATCACTATCCTCCTGTTCGGTTCATATATCGTAAAACCTGCGGTTGTCCAACGAGCTCAAAATTATGACCTTCAGGTTTTATATCCATAGCTTTAATAATTGCCGCTTTTAGCGGCATGATATCACCTGGATGATCACGTATTATACTTTGTAAGTCCACAGAATTTTCTTTTCCCAAACAAAGCAATAATTGACCTTCTGTTGTCACACGTACACGATTACACGTATTGCAAAAATTATGTGTATGTGGAGAAATAAAGCCTACGCGAGTATCAGTATTTTGAACACTATAGTACCTAGAAGGACCAGCGGTGATATCTGTACTTTCCAATAAAGTGAATGATTTTTTCAGATCTTGACGTATTTGCAGACTTGAATAAAAGGCTTCAGCGCGATCATGTTCATTAATTAGCCCCAAAGGCATTTCTTCAATAAAGGTGATATCAATACCCCGTTCTATAGAAAATTTAACTAAATCAATGACTTCCTCATGATTACGGTTTTTTAAAATCACTGCATTAATTTTGATACGTTCAAATCCCGCCAAAATAGCCGCATCAATACCACGTAAAACAACATCTAATTTGCCGATACGAGTCATTTTTTGAAAACGCTCTGGTTTTAAACTATCAAGACTGATATTAATACGTTTAATACCTGCCTCTTTAAGCGAATCAGCCATTTTGAATAGTTGTGAACCATTAGTGGTCAATACCAACTCTTTTAATCCCTCTAATTTACCAAGTCTTTGAAAAAGATGTAAAATATTTTTTCGGACTAAGGGTTCACCTCCTGTAATACGGATTTTAGTCACACCTAATTCTACAAAAGCACGTCCTACCCATTCCAATTCTTCTAAATTCAATAATTGTTTGCGTGGCAGAAAAGTCATTTTTTCATCCATACAATAAATACAGCGAAAATCGCAACGATCTGTCACTGACATACGCATGTAAGTAATTTTACGGTTAAACTTGTCTATTAATTGAGAGGACATATTTATTTTAGGTCATTGTCATAAGATCGTAATATATTTTTCATAATATCATTATATCACCTCCTCATAATGCTAACTTGTTTCGTACAACTTTATTAAAAAAATAGAAATGTTCAAAAAAATAGTAATAAGTACACTCGGATTGGTTGGTTTTAGCATGCTAACACCTGTTGCCGCATCTTGGACAGAGCAGTTGAAGTTTAATGGTGATTTTCGCTATCGTTATGAGTATATTGCAAAGGAGGGAAAAGATGAGCGGCATCGTAATCGTCTTCGCTTGCGGATAGGTGTTATAAGTAAAGTTAATGATACTGTGGATATCGGCGCGGTATTAGCTAGCGGTGAGGAAGATCCAGTTTCTACTAATCAAACTTTGGATAGCCAGTCTACGACTAAAGATATTCGGCTCGATCAAGGGTATTTTGCTTGGAAACCAGTCAAAGGTTTGACAATCAAGGGCGGAAAGTTTAAAAATCCTTTTTATGTTCCAGTGAAAACTGAATTGTTATGGGATGTCGATTTTCGACCAGAAGGACTTGTCTTACAATACAATAATGGTATATTTACCAATCTTGGTTTTTTTTATGTTGAAGAGCGCAGTAGTAGTGATGAATCTTACCTTTTTGGTGGTCAAGTCGGTTATAAGGGTAAATTCAGTGGTACGACATGGACTATTGGTACAGGGTATTTTGATTATACTGAAATAAAGGATCGCTCTCTTAATGATTTTGATTATCTTGCAGGAGAAGGGAGTGCGGGTAATACTTTAAATGCTAATAATCAATTTGTAACTGATTATAATGAGTGGGAACTTTTTATGGATATTAGCTTAAAAGTGGGTAATTTGCCTTTATCTTTGTTTGCTAATTATGTCATAAATACTGCCGCTGCTGATAGCGTGAAAGATAATGATACTGGTTATCTTCTTGGTTTCAAAATGGGTAAAGCTAAAGAACCTGGCACTTGGGATTTCCGCTACAACTACCGTGAAATTCAATCTGATGCGATATTTGGTGCTTTTACAGATTCTGACTTTATAGGTGGTGGGACAGATGGAAAAGGGCATGAGTTAAATTTTGGCTACATGATTGCTAAAGGTTGGAAATTTGGGGCGAGCTATTTTATTAATACTGCAGGTTTAGATGATGAAAAAGACTTTGAACGTGTCCAAGTTGATCTAAAATTCAAGTTTTAGAGCATTAAATTGAGGTATTCCTGCAGGGATGATTGCAAGAGTACCTAAAAACTCTCCAATATTTTCGTCATAGTATTTCCAGATATATTTAACCAAGGTTCTTCATCACAATAAATATTGATAACTCTTTGTCTTAATCGCCAAGGGCGAGTACGAAAGACTTGTACCATCGGACGTTTTTTATAGGATTTAGGAATAAATAATAAATAACCATCACCAGGTATTAAGACTTTTATTTTGCCCTGTCTCAAAACTTGCACAGGTAACTCTGTTTCATGAAAGTCAAGAATCTTAGTAGTAATCAGATAATGATTTATTTGAAACCATTGTTTTGCCACCCAAAGGCTAAAGTGTGAGGCTAAAACCTGCCTTCCTTTTTGAACAGGCACATATTGAGGTGGTTCTGAAATAAAGCATTTTCCTTCTTTTATGACTAAAGAAAATAAGTGATAATGAAATGTTTTATCTGTAGAAATATCAAAAAACTTTGTTAAACCTGGGGCTAATAATTGTATACCTTCTCCTTCAAGTTGTAAATTTTCTAATAACACTTTAATTGACTCAACTTTTAATTTTGTTTGTATTTTTTCTGAAGAATGTTTTCGTAACAATACTTGCCATACTGATAGTTTTTTAATGAAAATGACGATTTGTCTCTCACCTTGTATGGATTCTATACGCGATTGCGGTATACTGGTAACTGAAACAACAGGTGAAATTTGGGTCGCTAAACTGTTAATCGCCATTCTGGCATATTGACATCTGAGACCCAGTTGTGGAATATAATCACTATGCGGTGGTTTTAATTCTTTCAGCCCAAGCTGGGATGTATTTGAAAAATCTTGTGTGCCTATTTTACGGAGATAAAGATAATAGTCCACCGATGGTATTTTCAATTCAGCAGGCCATGTTAAATGGACATGTTGTCCATCAGGTTGCAATTCCACCGTTGCACCTTCTGTATTGAGTGGATACGAGCGTGGAAACGCCTTTTGTGAGAATGAAGAGGTGGTTAGTATCCCGATCTTAGGATGTTTCAATTCAAAATAATAGGTATAGATATACTCTATATCCATTTCAGAGGGGAAATCAACAAAAGAATTCTTATTTGCAGGAATAGAAAAATGAACAGTTTTTTTTCTCCCTACACGTTTAACAAGAAGTTGACCCATTAATGGTGGGGGGTCCCATTGCAAATTGACCTGATTAATTGCGGCATTAATAGTCACATTTAGGTTTTCTATGACTCCTCCAACACACCGCGCAACTTTATGTCCTGTTTGAGTGCCCACGATTGCTCGTACTTGTATATCAATAGGCAGCCAAGGCGGCAGTTGTTTTAGAGTGATAAAAGTTGTGTTTCGTGCTATTTCATGCTTTTTTTCTACATTATTATAACAAATAATGACTTGCCAAGCTGAAATATAGCGCATGTATGGGGGAAGTTGCCATTTAAAACAAATATTCTTATCCTCTTGCACCCAATGAAGATTTTGTGGCACTTGAGGTTCGGGTGGAACACAAATTGTTGATGTCATTTTGGCATTGCCCATGACACTGTTTTGAAAAACTGGCTTAACTTTATAGTTAAGTTTAATATCAGTGGGTACACCAGTATCAATAAAAAAATTCTTGTGACATCGTTCACATACTGTTGTAGTCCCCATTTCTGTTTGCCGAAAAATAATACAATAGCTCGTATTTTGTGGTATTTTCCAGTAAATTTTTGTTTGTTCTATAAAAACATCAACATTAAGTGCCTTGATTGGCGCAGTGGCTATAATCATTTGCCTAAAGGGATGTTGTGAAATTTGTTCACCACGAATGCCCCAAACTTGAATAGTTACTGGTATTCCAATTGGTAATTTTAGTTTTAAATTATCACTTTGTTCAAATTGACCAGAATATAAGGTTTCTTGCTTAGTCTCACATAAAATTTGCACCATTGAGGGATACCAAGATAGGTTTAAAAGATTATCTTGCAGCTTAACTTGAACATCTGGTAAAGGTACCGCTTCTAAAACACGAATTTTAAGTTTTGCACTACCTAAATATTCATATTCATTAGTATTTAATGGGACTAAAGCTTGTATTCTGTAATGATATTCTCCTGGTACAAGATTTTCATCACAAAAAGGCGAGCTTTCACATTGCGCTATTTTTTGCCAATATTCATCTGTTTTACGCTCGATTTGATAAAATACGCCTGGCACTGTTTCCCAAATTAAAACTGCACGCTCTGCTTGAGCAGGTTCTGCATGTAAATTTGTAACAGAGACATAAGCCACTACTAATTTAACATCCCAAGCAGAATAAACATCCATTATTCGACTGGCAATATGTATCCACCGCTTTTCCCCTGGACATGTCTCAACAGTATATCGAAATTTACTTGTGGCTTTAAATTCAAAAGTACCCAATTCTTTTTGGGCAGTATTAAGTTCTCTAATAATATAATAATCAGGAAGAGGGTCAGCTTGTTTCCATTGTATTAAACAATGGCTGTTTTCCAGATTCGATGTCCAATCAATAAATTCTGGCATGACAGGTAAAGGACGTGGCGTCGCAGCACCGCCAGTAGCCGGTGAATATAGATTATTAGGGTACTGGGCAATCACCGCATAAAAATAAGTTTTATTTGGTGAAACTGTCTTATCTTCTATAAAACAATTCTCTTTTATATTTCCACCAATTTGAATACCCTCTTTAAGATTTTTCGGTAAAAAACGATTGTGCCGTAATATCACATAGTTTTTTGCTGAAACAATAGGTATCCAACGAATAAGAATAGCCCCTGGTTTTTCTATTAAGGTAACTGTTAATGGTGGGGCATAAGTAATTTCTTTTGATGTCGCTAAACAAGTAATGTTGTTAAATGCCGTTTCTGTCTGAATTTTATATAATATAATACCTGGTACTGGTTCAGGATCACGTAAAATAATCGTTTTACTCTTGTGAAGTCTGGCAACAGTCGTTTGTTTATTCCCAATAATTCTATTTAATACGATATGAGTAATCGCAATATCCTGTGAAATTTGGCATTCAAATTCAACAGCTTCAAAGCGTAGGATACTCGGGGCTTGAATCGGATAGCCTAATAATTGACGTTCCAAATTTTTTAGAATTTTTACAGCTGTTTGGGCATCTTGACAACGTTTATTACGATTTCTTTCAATTAATTGGGCAATAACTGGACGTACTGAAATCGGTAATTTATCTAAATCTAAAATAGGGCGTTCTGCATTACGTATATATTCTTTAAGAGTATCTGTGCCTAAGTTTTTTCTTTTTTTTTCAATTGAATTGAATTTTGGCACATATAAATCATAAAGAGGACAAATCCCTGTTAATAGAAAAAACAAGGTCGCCCCTAAACTATAAATATCAAAACGATAATCCGTATTCTGCCATAATTCATCAAATTCAGGTCCCTGATAGCCTGGGGTAACATTACCATAACCTGGACTGTTTTCTTGAAGTTTCCCATTTATAACGGGACAAACTGCTCCTAAATCAACAAGAAAAACAGTGGAGCCCCAAGGATCAACCAAGATATTTTCTGGTTTGATATCTTGATAAAGGACTTGTCGTGCATGAATGGCAACGAGTGTTTCAGCTAAACGCCGTCCGATTCGTATTGCAAAATTTTGCTCTGCTTGATCAATATTACCTAAACTATATGCGGCAATTTTGCTTATCACCATATAAGGTTCATTGTTTAACATGCTTGGAGCACGTGCTTTAATAACAGGATCATGCGTTTGGTCATAAAAAAAATCAATGAGCTGGGGTATTCGCCCCAAAGAACGATGTAATCGTTGCAACATTGTTGCTTCATGTTTGATTTGTATACGTTTTCCAAGAATATAAAGACCAACATCTTGAGTTTCTTGATAATTATATTGTGTACACTTAATTAAAACTGGTATATTTGGAAAACCAGTATTGGTGCCACAAGGAAGCTTCCAAGCATCATAAATAATCCCTTGGTTACCACTTGCAAAGACACCTTTAATTTTATAACCGCCTAGCATGTATCCTTCAGATAATAAGCCTTTAGGTATTGGTTTCGCAGGTGAAAATTTTGCTGTAGACCAACCGACTGCATTTCCAACCGCTTGAATAAATTCAGAGACTTGACTATAACGATTTTTTGGTTCTAATGCTGTTGCCTTTTCAATCACCTCGGCAAGTTTTTTTGGAATAGTCTTTATTTTAGGAAAACGAGAATTAAATGAATTTTCTACTTTAAAAATACTATTGACCAAACGGGACAAAATGGAAGTTTTTGTTATTGGGGGAGGAGAACAGCCAACAAGAAGGCGGTAGAGCAATAAGCCTAAGGCATAAATATCTATTGTTTTGTTGACTTTTTTTTGTGTTTGTATTTCTGGTGGAGAAAAATTTTCATTTTGGTTTTTGAGAAGATGCTCTGTGACAATAATTTTTCCCTTGACTTCAAGCATCACCGTACCAAAATGACCTAATGTTCCTAAAGCCCGATCAAGAGAAACATATATTTTTTCTGGTGCCAGAGAGCCATGTATCCAACCAGAATCATGTAAAGCTTCAACGCCATGCGCGACTCTGAGAATGATTGTTGCAGCATCTTCCTGAGAAATGGGCTCAAAAATGGTGGCTAAAAAAACACCGAGCGGTTGTTCTAAAAGAATATAAGGTTCATTAAGACTAAATTGAGGTGCCAATTTTTGCAACCTTTGCCCACTTTCAATAATAGCAGGCAAATATCCGCCTCCTTTTTCTCCAATAAGGGCTTGTGCAATATTGACTAATTGTTGTCGTCGTTGAATAACATGGCTTGATTCTGTTGGTTTATCATAAGTGGGTAAAATCAGTAGCGCATGTAAAGTCAATTCTGCTTTTTTAGCTTGAACCCGATAGGATATCACGCCATCCTGTAAGCATTCTTGCTGAAATGCGCTAAATTCAAATCTATCCATCTTTTAACTTGATGACAATAGAATCACTAAAAAAAATACGATCTCCCGTTTGAATTTCTCGACGTTCACCAGCCGCTATAATATCCGATTTATTATTAAATCCAGTTGATTCAGCCTGACTTATGATTTGAATAAAATATTTATCATTTTCCTTAAACAAAATAGCATGTTTTCTAGAGATAAAAGGATCATGTCCCCTGTATTTCAAAAGATCAATATCAGGATAATACTCTTGTTCGGTATCCCGACATCCAATAGATAACTCATCCACATCAAAAGCAATTTCAGAAACAGATCTTCCTTCATATAAGATAGTTTGATTTCCTTCAATCACAAGCCGTTTCTTGGAAATTGGCGGTGTTATTGGATCTCCACAGCCTTTAATACCTTCAACTAATTGGTTTGGTTCACAATAAGATTTAGACACCAATACTGTTGGTACCTCAATAGGTGACAAATCGCTGCCACATTCTTCACATATCACCTGGCCAGGTATGTATGAATGTTCACAATCTGGACATTGCATGATTTTGCTCCTTAAATTGTCCGAAAAGTTTTGAAATAAAAAATCACATCAAAATGGAAAACTGTCTTCTAGTTCTGCATTCAGGATATCTTCATCAGGTATAGTAGGCAATTCAATATCTGTTATTTCCCCACAAAGCACTGCCCGCATTTGAGTTTTAAAATTCTCATCTAGTTCTTTTTCTAAAACTGAGCGCCAATTTGTTCCCTTCTGATATTCTCGTCTCGTTTCTAAATCTTCTAAGAATTTTTTGCGATATACCCCAGATGGGGTTGTGAATAGCTGTAAATGACCTTGCACTATTAATAATGCATAGGGATATGTCTTTTCTGAACGATCTATCCAAGTATGCACGCCCCCTTCTTGGGCAAAATAAAGTGCTGCACCAGCTCCCTGAATTTGAATTTCATGCCCGATTAATTTTTTATCTGATAATTCGATCTTTGTTAAATTATCGGGATAGACATCAATTTTTCCTTTTTTTGATAGCCACACTGTGCGTTCTTTAATAAGCCAACCGTGATTTTGAGCGATAGTAGTAAATATATTTGAAATAAACAATAAATGTTCAGAATCACCGTAAAAACAAAGTAGACAAAGACTCATATTTGGATAGACAAGATCTAAAAATTGTGCTTGCCATACCATATACATTTCTTTCCACTCAGACCATTCCTTTATGAGTGTTTTTATAGGCTCGTTAATGCCAATGAAAGCGAGAGTACATTCAATTTCAAGAGTTTCAATCTGTTGTAATAAGGTTTTAGCATCTTCTAAGCAGTTTTGTAAAATGCCATATTCACGCGTGACAGAAAAATCTTGCCAAAAGTCTTCTCCCATACGATGGCGTTCACGTTCTAAAATATCCCATTGGCTCCACAATTTATTCATAGCGGTGCTCTCATTAATCTGTTGTGCTAAACGACGCTCTTCAGTCACCAAACTTGTGAAGTCTCGTAAACTCCATTTACTATCTAGTAAACTTTGATCAACATGATCTTTTTGGGTATATATCATTGTTTGAAACTTTAAGCCTTTTTCACCTTTACTCACAGTCACTTTCATTGATGTTGAAAAGGGATAACGGTTTAAAGTCGTGGCTAATGGAATTACGATTTTTTCATGCAAAACACGTTGTAAGTGTCGCGCACCATAATGGCTCTC
>DAOVTJ010000069.1 GCA_030633165.1 Thiomargarita sp.
CTGAACCAAATTCCTCAACAGATTTTCCTTTGTATTGGCTTGTGGCATCATCTGTACTTTTTTCCATGAGCCCAATAAAGGCATCAACCTGTTGACAACTTTTGCCTAGATTCTCCCACGCGCTTAGTGCTGTTGCTGTCGCAGTCGTCTCTCCCTGCTTAAAAAACTCGCTACCTACTAGATAGCTTCCAGCCGCATTACCAAGTTGAGTTCCACCGCCACATGCACTGAGTGAACCCAACATCAGTATTAACATAAAAAAACGTATTGACATGGTTTTGTTCTCTCTATAACATTTAGAAAAATGAGTTTAGCTTTAGAGCAGCTTGAGAAAGTAACCAATCCAACTTGGATTGCGCCTTCTTGTCGCGCCAACATTGACAACGCACTTGACGTAATTCTCCTGATAAAGCCGCTAAATAACCTGAGCCAAATGCATGAGCTGAAGAACCATTGTATTTTCTTCCAATATCAGCCACAGCATCGTCTATGCTTTGTTGGATAAGTTTAACAAATGTTTTTGATTTAGTACATTTGGAACCAATATTTTTCCAAGCTGTTCTAGCCTCGCTTTTAGCCAAGTCTTTTCCCATATTGTAAAAAGAACGGGTGGTATTGGAAAAACTTTCTAGCTGGTTTCGTTCATTATCACTAACTTGCTTTTCAAGATGAGCTATACGGCAACTTGCAATTTTGTACGCCGTTTTGTAGTAAGGACAATCGCGACGCACCTTGCTTAACGCACTTGATAACCCTTCAAGATAGCCGATTGCAAAATCATTAGCTGACTGTCCTGTATATTTTATACCAATATCACCTGTGACATCATCCATACTGTCTTCAAGCAACTGAGTAAAAGTACTAATTTTGTAACAGCTTTTCCGAAGATTGTACCATGCACTGTTAGCCAATTCTTGAGCAGTCTCTTTGCCTAAATTGTAAAATGAACTCTGCTGACTCGAGGGTTGTGTTGTCGTTTTGCCATATCCCAGTTGCCTATTAGCCACCTGTTCAACATCATCTAATAATCTTCTAACGCTGCTGCGAGAATGGCATTTTCTACGCACTTTATTCAACACATTAGATAAACCAGCTTGATAGCCATATCCAAAATTTTTGGCAGAGTTTCCATGGTATTTCGTTTGAAGGTCTTTTGCAGCATCATAAATACCCTCTTCGATGAGTTGCACGAAAGTTGGAATAATACTACAATCTTGGCCTAAATTATACCAGGCACTTTCACCAAGCCCTGTACCAGCCTCCTTTCCAGTTTCATAAAAGGAATCTGCTACGACACTCTCTCCTATGGATAAAATGCCTATTATCAGGCACATACTAAACCATTTCATAAATTGACCTCATCTGAAAATCGCGACCATCAAGTATGCTATCGACATTGATTTAGACAACGATTAAGTACGTTATCTAAAACATCCATCACACCCTCAATGTATCCTTGAACTAACTCTTTAGCAGGGCGACCATTATACCTCATTCCAATCTCAACAGTCGCTTCAGAGATATCCTTTCCAATAATTTGAAGAAATAAACTCGTTTTCATGCAATCTTGACCAAGATTATTCCAAGCTTCTTCCGCCAAACTATTACCGGTTTGATAAGCTCTTCTATATAATTCCCCACTTTGAGGCATTGGTACAGAATAATTCTGAGAGGGAGCATAGATTCTTTCATTTCTGCTAAAAGATTCTTGAGGCGGGGCATAGACTCTTTCATTTCGAGAAGAAAATGGAAATGAATGCTTTAAAGAAGAATCTGCTGCACCACTTCGTAATGTTTGATTAAAAATATCAAATAACAGATTCTTGAGAAATTGTTCAATTTCATCTAAAAGACGTTTGTCCCAACTGCGGTGAGCACATTGACTGCGTATCATCTTCAATACATCCATTAACCCCGCTTGATAACCAAAAGAGAAATCTGTAGCAGACTCCCCTTGATATTTGGTTCTCATATCTCTGGCAGCATCGTTAATACTATCTTTGATAAGAGATTTAAAATCATTAAGTTTTCGACAATCTCTGCCTATATTATCCCAAGCACTTTCAGCTAAACCTTGAGCTGTACTATAGCCTATTCGATAGAAAGGACCTGCATTGGCAGTCGTGCTGATAAACAATCCCAGCATTATAAAAACACCCCAAAGGGTTATTTTGCTTTTCATGTATTTTTTATACCGTTGTTAAATTAGAGTTTTATGAGAAATCAAGCGTTGTCAAAAAACTTGATTTCTCAAACCATTTTACGAATTAATATTCCTCTGGATCATACGCACAACATCCATTATTTCTCGCTTTATAATAACGCTTAAAGGCATTACCTGTTGCGTAGTTGGAACACATACCTTTTACAATCCCAATAAACTTGGACTCACAACCCATCCTATAAGCGCCTCCACAAAACGACCCTCTTTTATTTGAGATTCCCCTGTATGTTGGTGTACGATTAATAACAGAAGCTAAGCGACAAAAGAATTTTGCAGACCATTCACCTGCTGCTTGGCCTACGATATTACACTCATTTCTACACTGAGAAACAACCTTATCCAAAACATCCAATAAACCATCCATATATCCAGCTGCAAAGTCTTCAGCAGAACGTCCCCTATACCTTGTCCCAATATCATTGGCCGCATCATCCACACTATCTCCAATGAGTTGAATAAATACAGTCGTCATTGTACAGTTCTGACCAAGATTCTCCCAAGCACTCATTGCTAAACCATTTGCTGATCTATAGGCTATCCGATAAAAGGGACCAGCACTAACGCTCATACTCGTAAATAATCCCAAGAATAAAATAACACCCAATAGGGTTATTTTGTTTTTCATGTACCACTCCATCAGTTATTTTAAGATTTTGTAAGCTGAGCCAACATTTAAAGTATAAGTCTCTTAAATATGAATTGTCAAACTGCTCAGAAAAATGGATAAGGATAAATTAATACAATTCATCAGGTCATTAGGAAATAGCTAAAAAAACAAAAAGGTATATCAAGTTCTTAATGCGATAGCATCAATACTTTTTTTCAATTTGTTCATCGCATTGCTTTCAATTTGACGAATTCGCTCCGCAGATAGGTTATATTGTGCTGCCAATTCTTGCAATGTCGCCTTGTCTTCACTTAACCAACGTTTTTTCACAATTTCTTGAGTGCGAACATCCAATTTTTCTAAGGCAGTGTGTAATTTCCTATGCCCATATTCTTTCCAATTGTATTGTTCTATGGCAGTGGCAGGTTCATAACGAGTATCTTCCAAATAACCCGCAGGTGACAATATTTCCGCTTCTTCATCAGCATCGCTAGGCGCATCAAAGGCGATATCATGTGTACTTAGGCGTGTTTCCATTTCCCGCACATCTTTTGGACTTACCCCTAACTCTTTAGCAACATTTTCTAGTTCATCATGAGTGAGCCAACCTAAGCGTTTTTTCGCACTACGTAAATTAAAAAATAATTTACGTTGAGATTTTGTAGTTGCTATTTTGACAATACGCCAATTGCGTAATATATATTCATGAATTTCTGCACGTATCCAATGCACAGCAAATGAGACTAAACGTACACCGATACTGGGATCAAAGCGTTTGACTGCTTTCATCAAACCTATATTACCCTCTTGAATTAAATCGGATTGTGAGAGACCATATCCTCGATAACTATGTGCAATGTGCATGACAAAGCGTAAATGGGACATAACAAGTTTTCGTGCTGCCTCAAGGTCCTCTTCACAAAGTAAGCGTTCAGCTAAATCGCGTTCTTCCTCAGCACTAAGCATATTAAATGCTTTAATGGCTTGAGCATAGCCTTCGATACTTGCACCTGGTATACCCAGTTGCATATTCAATGTGAGTGCGTATGACATAATCTGATTTCTCCCCCTGTATAAATTGTTCTAATACCTTGATAAAGATTTATTGATTTTATTATCAAGTTTTGATTTTAATAGTCTGATATTCTAATGTCAAGCAATGTGGTATTTCTTTATGAGTTTAATATAAATGGGATTTCAGCTTATGTCTAAACGTCTTAATATGTTACAAGATTGGTTACAAAATCATTTGGGTTATCAGGCACCTCTCCTAGTTGCTATTACCAATGATGCAAGTTTTCGCCGTTATTTTCGGGTAGTATTGGATAATGTGTCACATATTGTTATGGACGCACCGCCAGAGCAAGAAAATTGTCTCCCATTTATTGATATTGCACAACGTTTACAAGTAAGTGGCTTAAATGTTCCAAAAATTGTCGCAAGCAATCTTGAACAAGGTTTTTTACTCTTAACAGATTTAGGTACAGAACTGTATTTATCTGCTTTAAATGAGGCTCATGTTGAAAAATTGTATAGTGACGCCTTAGATGCCTTAGTTTTGATGCAAAGTCGCACATCCACTGATGATTTACCTTTATATAATCATCAGCTATTACATAATGAAATGAATTTATTCACCGACTGGTTACTGGGAAAACATTTAAACTTGCCATCACAACAAGATAATTTGAAGACATGTTTTGAATTATTAAGCAATTCTGCTTTATCGCAACCCCAAGTTTTTGTCCACCGTGACTATCATTCACGTAATTTAATGCTGGTACCTCAACATAATCCTGGTTTATTAGATTTTCAGGACGCGGTATTAGGGCCAGTTACTTATGATCTTGTGTCCTTATTACGTGATTGTTATATTACTTGGCCTCTTGAGCGAGTCAAAAGCTGGGCAATGGAGTATTATACACGAGCGCAACAAGCAGATATATTACATGGGGTTGATGAAAGGCATTTTTTACGTTGGTTTGATTGGATGGGCATACAACGTCATTTAAAAGCTAGTGGCATTTTTGCTCGCTTGTATCACCGTGACGGTAAATCTGGCTATCTTAAAGATATTCCGAGAACATTAAATTATATCGTAGAAGTTTCGGCTAATTATCCAGAACTTGCGGATTTACATCAATTGGTCAAAAAAACAGGAGATAGTTTAATATGCGAGCCATGATTCTTGCAGCAGGACGTGGAGAGCGTATGCGCCCCTTAACAGATACGACACCCAAACCCTTATTAAAAGTGGGGGGGCAATGTTTGATTGAATATCATATTCAACATTTGGTCGCTGCTGGTTTTACAGAAATTGTGATTAATCATGCTTACTTAGGCAAACAAATTGAAGAGACTTTAGGTAATGGGCAACGTTATGGCGCACAATTGCGTTATTCTCCAGAAGAAATTGCCTTAGAAACAGGCGGTGGTATTTTCAAAGCTTTGCCGCTCTTAGGGCAGGCACCATTTTTAGTGATTAATGGTGATATTTGGTGTGATTATCCTTTTGCTCAATTACGCGATACATTAACAGGATTAGTATATTTAGTTTTAGTCAAAAATCCTGAACATCATCCTCAAGGTGATTTTTGTCTTATCAAAAACTGTGTATCTCAAGGCGATGCACCGCGTTTAACATTTAGTGGTATTGGCGTTTATCATCCTGATGTATTTAAAGATTGTCAACAAGACCGATTTCCTCTTGCGCCTTTAATAAAAAAGGCGATGCATACTGGACAAGTGAGCGGCGAATATTATAAAGGACAATGGATAGATATTGGAACACCAGAAAGGTTGCAATGCTTGGAACAGATCTTGGAAAATGAAAAATAAATGAATACAGGAAATAAACCGATTGATTTTAAGAAGAATTCTATCTTAATTATTGATGATAATCCGATGAACTTGAGGATATTAGTTGATTATTTAGAGAGATATGATTTTAAAATCATGGTAGCACATAATGGTAAAAAAGGATTGGAAAGAGCTAAACTTGCACTACCTGAACTCATCTTATTAGATGTTTTAATGCCAGAACTAGATGGATTTGAAACTTGTCGTCAATTGAAAGAAAATGACAATACAGCCAATATTCCAGTCATTTTTATGACTGCTTTGGAAAGTTTAGAAGATAAGATTAAAGGGTTTGAAGTCGGTGGTGTCGATTATATTACGAAACCAATACAGCACGCTGAAGTTGTCGCACGTATCAACACACATTTACGTATGCAAGATTTAACTGCTAGTTTAAATAGTAAAGTAGAAGAATTGACACAAACCCGCCATGAGTTGATTCAATCTGAAAAAATGGCAGCATTGGGTAAATTGATTGCTGGCATTGCCCATGAAATTAATACTCCATTAGGTGCCATTCGTTCCTCTGTGGGAAATCTATCGGAGTTTTTGAATCAAACATTGATGCAATTACCTATATTTTTTAAACAACTTTCAGAGAAACATCAACAAGATTTTTTTGTTTTACTTCAAAAATCTTCAAAAATTGATCTAACTTTGTCTATCAAAGAAAAACGTAACTTGAAGAAAGCTCTAATTGGTGAATTAGAACAATATGGTATTCCAAATGCTGAGATGATAGTCTTATCATTAATTGGTATTGGTGTTTATAAAGATATTAGACCATTTTTATCACTATTAAAAAATCCTAATTGTCAAACCATTTTAGACCATGCCTATCAACTTTCAAGTTTGCGAAGGAGTGTACAAACGATTACAATCGCATCAGATCGCGCTACAAAAGTGGTATTTGCACTAAAAAGTTTTGCCCGTTTTGACTCATCAGGTAAAAAAGTACAAGCCAATATTATAGATGGTATTGAAACAGTTCTAACACTTTATCATAATCAACTTAAACCAGGTATACTTGTCAAAAAAAATATTGCAGAATTACCATTATTGTGGTGTTATCCTGATGATTTAAATCAAGTTTGGATAAATCTTATTCATAATGCTTTACAAGCAATGGACTATAAAGGGACTTTAAGTATTGATGTTTTATTACATCAGACACATATCAGTGTTAGTATCGCAGATAGTGGCAATGGAATTTCCTTAGAAATTCAAGAAAGAATCTTTGAGCCATTTTTTACGACTAAAGTTGCGGGAGAAGGAAGTGGGTTAGGGTTGGATATTGTGAAGCGGATTATTGAAAAACACAATGGTAAAATTGAATTTGAAAGTATAAAAGGTAAAACCACATTTACGGTATTTTTGCCGTTGAACTCTTAAAACAGGAAAAATGCTATGTCTCAATCTATCGTTTTATGTGTTGATGATGAACAAATTGTACTGGAAAGTCTGGAAATAGAACTTCATAAAGCACTTGGTAATAAATGTCGGATAGAATTAGCCGAAAATGGTGAAGATGCTTTATCATTAATTGACGAATTAGAAGAAGAAAGAAATGTTGATATCGCTGTCGTTATTGCAGATTATCTCATGCCAAATATCAGGGGAGATGAATTGCTAGAACGTATTCATACTCGTTTACCCAATACTATTAATATCATGCTGACAGGACAAGCCGATATTGATGCTGTTGGTCATGCGGTTAATTATGCAAAATTGTATCGTTATATTACCAAACCATGGGATACTGAAGAATTACGACGAACTGTCAAAGAAGCAATCTACACCTATCAACATGAAAAAATACTATCCGAACAACAGGCAAAGTTACAAGATCTAAATAAACTAAAGGATGAATTCTTAACCAATCTCTCCCATGAATTACGAACACCGCTGCATGGTATTCTCGGATTTTCTAACCACCTTTATAGTGAGCTTTGTGGAGAATTACCTGATAAACATCGAGACATGTTCTCCAGCTTAATTCAATGTGGATATCGATTGAATAATTTGGTTAATAATTTGTTGGATTTTTCGAGATTGAAACGTAAAAATATTGAACCTAATCTAAAATCGGTTAATATGCAGAAAATGAGCAATATCGTGTTGGATTTGCATCAAAGGTTGCAGGTTCAAAAAGGTCTAACTTTTATTAACAGTGTTTCCGACAATATGCCCGCCGTTTTGGCAGATGAAAACCGTACACAACAAATTTTATATTATTTGATCGAAAATGCGATCAAGTTTACAGAACGTGGTCATATAGAAATCAGTGCTCAAGTTGTATCCAGAAATCTTGAATATGAAATAAGAATGCCATTTGATCCAGCTGCTTTAAAAGCAGTTGAAAATTCAAAAATAGATAGAGACAATTCTTATTTAGCCATCACAGTATGTGATACTGGAATTGGAATTCCTGCCGCGAAAATTGATAGAATTTTTGAGGCTTTTGAGCAAGTTGATGGCAGCAGTACCCGTCAATATGACGGGACTGGTTTGGGTTTGAGTCTCACGAAACAATTGATCGAATTACAACAAGGGAGCATTTTTGTTAAATCGACAGAGAAAAGTGGCTCTGAATTTACTTTTATTTTGCCTCTTGCAGAGGAAGAACAGGTTGATAAATCAACGTCTGTTAAGATAGAAACAGTAGCCCGCTTCAAAATCATGATTGTTGATGATGCCCCTGAGATTTTACTCTCATATTTATCATCACCAACTTATGCGATTACCACAGTCAGCTCAGGAGTAGAAGCTTTAGCTAAACTGAAATCAGGTTTTACACCGGATTTAGTGTTACTGAATGTTACATTGACGGGTTATGATCTCATTTTGAAAATTCGTGAAACTTGGACTGCTAATCAATTAGCAATTTTATTGCTTTTAGAGGAAAATCAGGTTTCAGGTTTAGAAATAGGTGCGAATGATTATATCATCAAGCCTATCGCTAAAAATGAATTCATAACACGGATAACCAGCTTGCTAAAACTGAAATCTCTTGAAACTGAAAATACCATGATGAATATGGTATTTCAGTTCGGTTGTATTGGGATTATGATTACAGATGCGCATTCGAGTATTCTCAAGGTGAATCAGGCTTATCTTGATATTTTTGGATACACAGCAGAAGAAATTTTAGGGCGAAATCCCAGTAAAATCAGTTCTGGTCAATATGAACAATCATTTTATAAAAAAATGTGGGATGTTATTTTAACAGAAGGGCAGTGGAATGGCGAAATAATTAACCGTTGCAAGGATGGAAAAATTTGGAAAGGAGATTTAAGTATTACTGCGGTCAAGAATGATAAGAACAAAATAACCCATTACATTGGTTTTTTTTATTAAAACTGAATAAAATCGCAGATAAAGATTGTCAGGTGAGCAATGGTTGCTCACCAAATACTTTTGATAACTGAAATAATGGAACGTTTAAAACTTCCCCCAACGAAAAGTACCTTACTAGTACTTAAACGTAAAGTGACTTTTTTAGAATTGGGTGCCTCACTGCTTGAGCGTAAAAAAGAATTGCTCTCTCGTTTAGTCTATGATCGCCTGAAACAATACCGTATGCTGCGTAAAGATTCTAAAGCAACTTTAGAATCTGCCTATTATTGGCTCGGGCTCACTCATACACGTATGGGCAGCCGTTCATTACAACAAGCTGCTTTAGGTTTGAAACCACCGCTAAAGATTAATATCTTGCCGCGTAGTAGTATTGGTGTACAACATCCCGCTGTGACAGCGGAGCGCCTCCCTCTCCAACCCGTGGGTTTGATGGGAACGGATACTAGTTTTGATGAAACACGTCGTCAATTGGCTGATATGGTCGTTCTTTTGGCGCGCCTTGGAGAAGCTGAAACAGCCTTATGGCGTTTGTTGGAGGAGCAACGTAAAACGCAAAAGCGGGTTAATGCGCTCAAGTATAATGTCATTCCTAAGTATCATAACACTATTCATTTTATTACATCTACCCTAGAAGAAGAAGAACGCAATACCTTATTTCAAATTAAACTGCTGCGTGAACGGAGTCAAGTCTAAAATGCATGCCTATCAACAAGATTTCTTAAAATTCGCAATTGCTCAAAATGTCTTACGTTTTGGCAATTTTACCTTGAAATCAGGGCGGAAAAGTCCGTATTTCTTTAATGCTGGTTTATTTAATACGGGTAATGCGCTTGCACAATTAGGTGGTTTTTACGCTAAAGCTATACAAGATTCAGGGATAGAGTTTGATATGGTATTTGGACCAGCCTACAAAGGCATTCCTATTGTGACTGCGACTGCGATTGCTCTTGCTCAGTCTCGCAATATCCCTTATTGTTTTAATCGCAAGGAGGTTAAAGATCACGGTGAAGGAGGGTGCATTGTTGGTGCTCCTTTAACAGGTAAAGTTTTATTGATTGATGATGTAATCAGCGCGGGCACCGCGATAGGGGAAGCAGTAGAAATCATCCATGCAGCAAAAGCACAATTAACAGGTGTGGTGATTGCTTTGAATCGTCAAGAGTGTGGACAAACAACACTATCTGCGGTTGAAGAAGTTAAACAAAAATATGGCATTCCTGTGAAAAGTATTGTCACTGTCGATGACTTAATTAGTTTTCTTGAAAATATCCCAGAGAAACAGGAGATATTAAGAGCTATTCAAACTTATCGCTCTTCAATTTCCCATCCACCAACGCTTGCAAAGATGTCTTAATATTTTCATTATTTCCATCAAATGGCGGATAATTTTCCAATTTAGCATGACTGCGCTTTAAGATACCACGCACAACAGAACCCATGCCAGTGATACCAGAAATAAAGACAGGATAAATTGGGCACTGAACCTGTTGTGCCAGCCATAGCCCTCCGCGTTTAATTTTTCGGGTTTCAGTGGGTAAAGTAAAGGTACCTTGGGGAAATAAGGCGATAACTTCACCGTTTTGTAACGCACGCAATGCAATTCGTAACGCTTTTTCTGGGTGAGTACTACGATCAACTGGAATGCAACCGATACCTTTAAATAACCAAGTTCTGCCAAAACGTTCATATTGGCTACGGGCAATCATAAAACGAATAGGACGGCGACTAGCTGCAATCAATAACATTGGATCTAATCCTGAAACATGATTAGCGACAATAAGGGCGGGTCCTTCTGCAGGTAAATCTATGGGGGTGTAGTTTAAATGATGGTAATACTTACAAAAAAGTTTGTTTAAAGTATCTAAAAAATTTAACCAAGTTTTTCCCCATTCAGTTTTTGAAACTAAAGCAGCAGCACGTCGCCATAAAAAGCTAAGAATAGCAAATGATAATATAAGAATCGTTAATAATTCATACATAATTTAATTTCTTTGTCATTAGTGGTATTTCAAACCAAAAGGTACTACCTTTATTTAAAATACTGTCTATGCCTATTTGTCCACCCATTTTCTCAGTCAACATTTTAGCAACTGCCAGCCCCATACCAACACCGTCATAAATTCGTGTTGATGACCCATCAATCTGGTAAAATAAATTAAATAATTCTACTTGTTTGTCTTTTGCAATACCGATACCTGTATCGCTAATTTCAATGCGTAGCCACTTATTGTGTTCAAATACATGTATTTTTATTTCTCCTTGAGGAGTAAATTTAATCGCATTATCTAGCAGGTTATTCAAGACCTTTTCGATGCTTTCTTGATTACCCTGTAGTGATGGATAGCA
>DAOVTJ010000169.1 GCA_030633165.1 Thiomargarita sp.
GAAGAAAATATTATTATCGGTAACACCGTATTATATGGTGCTATTAGTGGTGAATGTTTTTTCCGTGGTATAGCAGGTGAACGCTTTGCAGTGCGTAATTCTGGTGTCATAGCGGTGGTTGAAGGTGTCGGTGATCATGGGTGCGAATATATGACAGGCGGTATTGTCGTTGTTCTTGGGGCAACTGGACGTAATTTTGCGGCAGGTATGAGCGGTGGGATTGCTTATGTTCTTGATGAAAATGGCGACTTTGAAAAACATTGCAATTTATCCATGGTGGAATTAGAAGCGATTGTTGAAGAAGAAGTGGCTTTAGAAAAAGTTTATCATCAGGGTGGAGATTTAGAAACACACGGGCGAGTAAATGTGATGCATGATATGACGCGTCATGATGCACAGCGTCTAAAATCCTTGATTGAAAAACATCTTAAATATACACATAGTAGTCGCGCACAAAATATCTTGAATCAGTGGACTGATTATTTACCGAAATTTGTCAAAATCATGCCTGTGGACTATAAGCGTGCCTTACAAGGATAAGGTTCATCAACAACTAAAAAGGAAGCAAACATGGGTAAAATGACAGGTTTCATGGAATTCACCCGCCAAGAACGCAGCTATGCACCTGCTTCTGATCGTATCCAGCATTATCAAGAATTTATAACACCGCTGACTGAGTCGGAATTGACACAACAAGGTGCCCGTTGCATGGATTGTGGCATTCCTTACTGTCACAATGCTTGTCCGCTTAATAATATTATTCCTGATTGGAATGATTTGGTTTATCAGGGGCAATGGAAAGAAGCTGTGCGTGTATTACATTCTACTAATAATTTTCCTGAATTTACGGGACGAATTTGTCCTGCGCCTTGTGAAGCAGCTTGTACACTTAATTTAAATGATCAGCCTGTGACCATTAAAACGATTGAAGAAGCGATTATTGAAAAAGCTTGGGCAGAAAATTGGATTCAACCGCAAATTCCTATTCATCGTTCTGAGAAGCGCGTTGCTATTATTGGTTCTGGTCCAGCAGGATTAGCATGTGCACAGCAATTAGCACGTGCAGGGCATGAAGTGGTGGTATATGAAAAAAATAATCGCATTGGTGGTTTAATGCGTTATGGTATTCCAAATTTCAAATTAGAAAAGCAAATCATTGATCGGCGTATGGCACAAATGCAGGCAGAAGGGGTAACCTTTCGCCCTAATTCTCATATTGGTGTTAATATTCCAGCGAAACGATTATTGAAAAAATTTGATGTGATGGTTTTAACAGGCGGATCTGAAAAGCCTCGCGATCTCCCTGTACCAGGACGAGAATTAAAAGGCACTTATTTTGCTTTAGACTTTTTACCTCAACAAACTCGGCGTGTTTTTGGTGATGATGTGCCAGAAGATATCAGTATCACCGCTAAAGATAAGCATGTTGTCGTGATTGGCGGTGGTGATACAGGTTCTGATTGTATTGGGACTTCAATTCGTCAAGGTGCTGCTTCAGTTATTCAATTAGAAATTTTACCCAAAGCACCCGAAAAAGAGAATAAAAGCCTAACTTGGCCTAATTGGCCCAATAAATTACGCACTTCTTCTTCTCATGAAGAAGGCTGCGAACGACAATGGAGTATTTCAACCAAGTCTATTGAAGGTGAAAACGGCCAGGTAAGCAAAATACATCTCGTAAAAGTCGAATGGCAACAAGATGATAAAGGTCGTTGGAAAATGTCAGAAATTGAGGGCAGCGAATTTGAATTAAAAGCTGATTTAGTTTTACTGGCGATGGGCTTTATGCATCCTATTTATGAAGGGTTATTAGAAGAATTAGGGGTTGCATTGGATGAACGCGGCAATGTTAAAGCGCCTAATTATCAAACTTCTAGTGATAATATCTTTACAGCAGGAGATATGCGTCGTGGACAATCTTTAGTTGTTTGGGCGATTCAGGAAGGACGGCAGGCTGCACACGCGGTGGATAAGTATTTGATGGGCGTTTCTGAATTGCCGATGTAGATCAAATTTCAGGACATATTAATAATATGCCCTGAAATATAGAACTTTAACTAATAGAGTTGTCCAGAAATAAGGGTTTTCTGAGTCTAACCAATTGTTTTTATTAGCTCAAAAGTTATTTATGGACAACTCTAATACAAATTGGTAAATGATTTATGGGAAAACGATATAAAGTGAGTTTGTTTGAATCTCTTACAAAAAAACTCATATCGCCTGATGGTTATATTTTTGGTATTGTTACAGGTTTTGTGCTTTTAATCATATCAGAACTTTTTCTTCCATTACTGCTTGTTGGAGGCAACTCACCTTTTCAATTGGAAAAATTATCTATAATATTCCAATTGCCTTTTCGGATTATAATAGGATTCATTTTTATTGTATTGTCTATCAAATTTTTGATTGCTGCTTTTACCAAATTGATACATAAGCGAGAACATGAAATAATATTAACAGGAAATGAGCGCTCTCGTTCAAAACCATATTATCCTCCAGAAACCAAAAAGATAGTAGACACTCAAAACACATGCGAGCAAGTTGTCGATTCTGTTCAAAAAACACCTGTGCAGAAAAGAGAGCAAATCGTCGATTATCTTCAACAAACACCTGTGAAGAAAAGAGAGCAAATCGTTAAATCTGTTCAACAAACACCTAAAGAAAAAGGAGAACAATTTGAAAAATTCGTTGTCAAAAAATTTGATAAACGATATTTTAATCTCAAAGAATGGCGTGGTGATAAAGAAATTAATGGGATATCTGCCGAAACCAATCAGTATCCAGATTTAGAATTTGAATTTCACCTCAAGCGTATCAAAAAAATATTTGCTGTAGAGTGTAAGTGGCGTCAAAATTTTTACAAAAATGGCATTCAATGGTCTAAAACAGAACAAGTGGCACGTTATAACACCTATGCGACAGAAAAAAAGATTCCAGTTTTTGTGGTCATTGGGGTAGGTGGAACGCCAGATAATCCTGCTGAAATATTTGTTGTTCCATTGAAATCTCTCAAATATCCTTATGTTAAACATGACAATTTAGCAAAGTGGAAAAAAGAGCTGGGTCATAATTTTTTCTTTGATGCTAAAAAAGATTTGTTGCAATAAACGGTGTTATTGATTTTAGCCACCTAGGTGGCTAAAAATTTAATCATTGATTTTCTTCTAACTTTGTAATAGTCGGAAAATGCAATAATTTTTCAGATTGGCTAGTCGGTAATTGATATTGAATGCCTTTATCTGGATGAGCTAAGATTAAATCAGGGCTTGAGGAGATAATGAGAAAATGCAAGGCGTGTTCTTTACCTTGTAAGCTAATTTCTATTTTGCCTTGTGAGGGACTATTGGCGAGATAAGGCATGACATTGTAAGCGGAAGCTTGTTGCCATAGATCAATTAAGTGGCTTATCGCATCTGCACTGGTATTTATATTGTCATCATTGAAAAGAGAGGTTAATGTCCATTTGCCTTCTTTTAAAATGAGTTCATAGCCTGGTATTTTTAGGGCAGTGATTTTTGGCGCATTGCCTAATGGGGATAAGTTGGCAAATTTTAAGGCATCATTGTTTAAGGTATAAAAAAATGTGTCTTGGATTACGTATACATTTTGCTTGATTTGGATATAACGTTGTCTATTATCAAAAGGCGAAATGTCGCCAACGGCTAAGGTGATGTCATTAAATCGTATGCTGGCAAGCGGTGGATTTAGTTTGAGTTCTGCTAAATCCAAGGTGTCGCTTTCTAATTGTTTATAGTTGCTTTCAGATAAAATTTGCAATAAACGTTCAATTTGAGAGCCATTGACATATAAATTTAAAGGGGTAGCCATTTGCCAAAAGCCCTTTGTATCTTTCATCATGAAAATCGAGTCTTTGTTTTCTCGAACAATCCGAATACTTTGAACCTTTTCTGCCTTTAAATTAATTAAAGGCGCTGACTCTTTAGTTTCTTCTTGACTATAAAAGACGATGCCTATTAATATAATTATAATACCCAACAGGACAATATTCAGTAATATTGCTTTACGCATTAGGCTTTCCTCCGACGTAACCAAATGAGTATGCCAATAGATATTAAACCTATGGGTAAAAAGAGTAGGAAAAATCCACCTAAACTCACTAGCGCAGTTGATGATAGTTTTAAATTTAAATCGACAGCCGTTTTGCTGGGTATATCAATAAAACTATCTTCTAGTGCTAACCAATCCATCATTTTTAAGCCTAAATCAAGATTGCCACCATATTCAACAAATCCATTAGAGAGAAAATCACCGTCGCCTACAACAATCACGCGTTGATCTGATATGTCTTCTCGGGTAAGGGCAAAAGCAAGTGTTAAAGGTCCTGCAATATCTGTGTCGTCATTATATTCAACAGCGCCTTCGGTTTCTCCCGTTTCTGACCAAACTTGCGGATTAGTGGAGAGTAACGCGGTGTCTTGCCACACGTCTTTGGGTTCTATGAGTAAAGCGTTAGCTTGGGGAAATAAGGTTAAATAATTTCCAAAATTGGCAGTAATGGGATGATTGCCATAACCGTTGCTGGTAATAGAGACAATCGCAGGATTATTAACACCGACAAGTTGACTCAGTGGATCGACGATGAGTCCTGGTTGAATCGTTAAGCCTAATAAGTCTGCTAAAGGTTCTAAGCCTTGCAATGCGCCTGGATCAATTAACCATAACAGATTGCCGCCTTTATCAATATGATCGACGATTAGGGTCACTTCTCCAGGTAATAGCATTTTACGTGGACTGGCTATGACTAAAACATTAGCATTTTCAAGCAGTTTTGAATTTTCACCAAAATTCAGGTTGTGCGCTTTAAAGCCACGTTTTTGTAGGGAATCTGTCCATTGACTTAAACCAATATTATCAAATTGCGTTGGTGTACGCTCGCCATGTCCTTCTAAAAAAACAATGAGACGATTTTCAGTACGTGCAACTCGTTCTAAAGCGGATGTAATATCTTGTTCAGAGGGCGGGATTTGTTGTACATGTTCACGACGATTTTGATATTCAATGATAAGTTCTCCATCAAATTGAATACCCTGTTCACGCACTTCTCCAGGAGCGGCAAAAGGATCAATAAATCGTATAGTTATATCACTTTTATGCTGTTGATAACGTTTTAGTAAATCTTCAAAAGGTTGTCGTAAATTTTTATCATTACTGGCATAAATACTGATCGTGATAGGTTCAGAAAGTTCAGCTAATAATTTTATACTGGTTTCAGATAAGGTATGCCGATTATTAATCGTCCAATCAGCGGTGATCTCATAACGGGTACTTAACCAAGCGATTAAGCCTATCATAATGATTAATAACACCGTAAAAATGGTATTGTGCAAACTGGCTTGTAAATGAGTACGTCTTGTTACTTGCATTATTACTTCTCAATTATATAAATATGTTATTGTACAAAAAACGTTAATATTTAGTCAATTTTATCTGGAAAAAAAACACATAAATCTATCTAAATTTTTCAACTGATTGAATTTTATAGTGAATTTACTGAATAATTTGTAAAAAAAAGAATGAACTATCCCCGCTTGCCCACCCTACAATGGATTTTAGATTTGCAATTTATATTTAATTATGTTAAATTCTATTACCATTATCCTATAAGTTATAACAAATATGAGAGAGCCTGAAGAAAAAAAGAAGAAAAGAATTCAATGGCATCGACTTTTTGGTCTGACTTTAATAGATTTATTTACGAATTCTAATTTTCATGTAGAATTAGAAAAAGAACTGTCAATAAAAAAACAATTTCTTGATATTGCCATTATCAA
>DAOVTJ010000158.1 GCA_030633165.1 Thiomargarita sp.
CCACCGCCCTCTTTTTGAACCACTTCAACAAAAGCGAAAAAAATATTTTGTACGCTATACTTTACATAAGAGAATTTTTAACCTGTGGTTTTTTGATCATTTAGTTTTGGACTTGTCGTGTGCATAATCATTTTAGGATAAGGTAAAGTAATCTTATTAATCCAAATATATCCACGACCATTGTCATATCTAAGCTTTTGAATAGATTCAACCGCTTGTGCTTTAGCATCAGCGATTGTGAGTTTGCCATTTTTAACTTCTTCTACTTTTGAAAGGAGAATAGTTTCTGTAATATCAATAATATTTTTTAAACGATAACCATAATGTTTTTCTAAATATGCTTTATCCATAGAGTTTTTATAATTGGAATCTATGGTGGAATAGGCAACATCTACAAAGTTTTTAAGATTTTGTTTTATATCATGAATTTCTTCTTCTTTATTTTTAGTTAATAGTTCATTACTTATATTTATGGCATCATAAATGGTGTATGATACCAAAAATATAACTGATATAATAAGATAAGATAGTGTGCTTTTCATAAGACTTAAAGTCCAAGCCAGGGCATTGGAATATCTGTAACAGTACTTAACCCTAATGATTCCCAAGCTTGCATTCCACCGCGATACCATTTGAGTTTTTCTGTTGGATAGCCAAGCATTAATAAGGTTTTAATATTGGTGGTTGATTGGTCACACCAAGAACCATTGCAAAATAATACCAATGTTTTAGCAGTATCAAATGATTTACCTTTTTCTGTAATTTTTACACCAAATTGGTCTTTTAAAAATTTTTGTACAATCGGTTGATTCGGTTTAGCACCACTGAGAACATCCCAAGGAATACTGATAGCTCCTGGAATTGAACCTTTGATGACCCAATCTGGTGTACGTGAATCAATAACTAAAATAGAGTGATCTCCCTCCCTCACTTTTTTGAGATAGTCAAGCAGTTCCAATTCTGCAATGGTTTCAATCCCCTTTGCAAAAATCATTGGTTTAATACAAAAAGGTGGACAGGAACGAGATGTTTTGGTAAATTCTGATTTTAATTGATTATTTTTATCCTGATGACGCTTGATCTCCATCTCTTCACCGTTATGCATCACCGTCACGGTTTCGATATCTGTAGTAATTTGAACATCAAGTGCAACTGCGGCATTAATCATGAAAAAACTTACAAGCGATATATATATTGTCATTGTGAGTTCTCCTTAAATTTATTCATAAAAGACAACGACTGTCACTATAAAAGAGCTGAGAACAATTATGGGAAAAAACAGTAACTTAGGTATAAGACCTTCACGGTAATATCCAATTTGAATTTTGTATTCAAACAGAAAATAACTAATAATAGTGATTATTATACTGCCATAGATGACAAAGTAAAACCATTCAATATAGATGATTTCGGGAGTGGTGATTGTTCCTCTTAGTCTAATATGGGCAAGTAATAGGGCAAAAAAGATGCCACTTAATGTGCGGAGAAAGGTTGTTGTTTTTCCTAACCACATTTGAAGTGCAAATAATAATGCACTGGCTATTGCTAGGGGTAATATATTATTAATAAATGGGGCTAAAAACTCTCTTTTTAGTAAAATGGTGAAATGAAGATGGGAAAAATTACTATGTCCAACATAATCTTCAATACCCAAATTTGTATCTTCATAGTGGCTATTATAATTAAAAAAACTTTTTAAAGCGACCCATCCAGATAAGACTATTTCACGTTTTACCCCAGGACGCGCTGTAGGATTAGTGACCCCATAAGATTCTAAATCTGGGGTAAGAATAACATTCTTATCAAAGTCTTTATGCGATATCCGTAAATTTAATTCTCTTCTATCGAAAGGATATTTTGAATAATTAAATTGATGAGGGACTGTCGCTTGAAAATACCATCCAATAACTTCGGTATAATTTTCAGTTAAATGATAGGTTTCTATTATTTTAGTTGATTTCGCTTCTGGCAAAATGAAACCACGAGACAAGTCTTGATGAATATAAGTGGCGTATTTTTGCCAAATATAACCCGATAGACTGACATTATTGTTACCCACAAATTCTATAGATTCAATAAAAATGCCAGTCGGAACATAAAATAACTGTTTCTTAGGGTTTTTTTGTTGAGTGCTTCTAAATTGTTGTAGACCCACTTGATCTACAATCATGGTAGAACTACGATCTTTAAAAAATGGGGCAGTTTGCGTGAGATACCATAAAAAAGATATTCCTGCCATGACCACTACCGTGGTTGAAAAAACGACCTTCCAAAGACTTGCATCATTTCCCTTATCTGCCCTAAATATAAGGGTTGATAATAAAATTAGAAAAATCACTGTCGTGATACATATCCAAACTAATTGTCGTCGTAAAGAGACGCTTTCTAAAACATCCTTAAAAAAAACAATACCCATTGACCAATGCAATGAGGGAATAAATTGATAAAATATCCAGGCAGATTGTCCAGTCATTTGATCTTTATAATCAATAACACCGCTTTCACCATCAATGGCTTTTTCTGCTAAACGCCATAATGCGTTATCATGATATGATTCTGCTAAATTGAATATCGTTTGGGAACGTTTAACATAATCATCAATCGGATGGGCGATAAAAACCCCTTTTTCAGATAAAATAAATCCATAACCCGTTCTCCCAAGTTTAAGGGAAGTCATTAATTCCTTTATATTGCTTAATAGATAATCAATAAAAACAACACCTAGAATAATTTTTCTTTGTGTACTCGTATCAAAATAAGTGATAGGGACAGTAAAAACTTGTAATACTTCTTGTTTTTGTTGCCATGCCCCTTTTTCTTTATTCGTATAATAAGGCGAAAGTTTTCTGACATCAGGATGATTAACATAAGGTACAAAAGCTACCCCAATGCCAAATAAATTGGGTGTTGTGTCTAATGTACTTTTCAATCGCTTTAAAATATCTTCCCTTTTCAATTTGCCTAAACTAATTTCAGAAGCGATAACATGAGCGATAGAGGATAATTCGCTTAAAATATGATCTATCTGTTGCGCGGCATGTAATGTCTCTTGTTGGGCATGATTTTTAGCGGTTTGTACATTTTTATTTTTGTCATGCATATAAAGAGAGATAAGAAATAAAACCACTAAGTAATTCAAGGCACAAAGAAAGAATAATATTTTAAATCTTTTATTTTTCCACATGTATTGATTATTTGAAATATGCGTTATCTTATGTGCGTAGTAAGCGATTTCTCGGTTACTACGACATAAGAATGCTCAAAAAAGATTTTTATCACTCCATTCATAAAGACTTCCTGATTCTTCTTCCCAACTAAAACGATACCGAGGCTCTTTTTCCTTACCCCAAATATTCGTCTTTTTTGACTCTACATTTTCTCTTTTTGCATCTTCTTTAATGAGTTTACGAACATATTCTGCCATTTTCAGACTGCCTTTTTGTTCTCTTAGCCAACGGTATTCTTCCAGTGTTAATTTCACTGTGAGTCGCATAAGTTTCTCCTTATTTTTTGAATAAAAAAATTGATGTACATCAACTTATAAAAATCTTATAATACCCGCGCCTCTAATCCCAAATCTGGCGATACATCTGCCAACACTTTCGCATTACTCAATACGGCGATATGTGCCTTTGTTGGTTGCAAATATGTCATTGCCACGCGTTGTAAATCGGCTATTGTGACATCTAACACATTCATCCTGGATTTACGCCGATATGCTGCTGTTCTGCCATGTAAACTATTGAAGAAACTTGTCATTGCTTCTCCTGCGGGTGAACCTGGTCGATCAATCTGGCTGATGACACCCAAAATGGCTTCTTCTAAAGCTTGATCACTATGTTTGTTAGTTTGTAACCACTCTAAACTGTGGTCAAAATCTGTTAATGTTTCTACTAAACGGGGATCACGGTAAGAATAAAAGCGAAATGCACCTGTATTTCCATCGTACTGAGCCCCGCCACCATAGGCACCGCCTTTTTCACGCAAGGCGCTGTGTAAATAGCCATTTTGTAAAAATTTCCCTAATAGTTTTAAAGCGGTTGCATCAGCATGCCCGCTTGGTACCGTTGAATAAGCTTTAGCACAGAAATTCACTTGCGTATTGGTACACCATGATTGTTTTATCACCTCTGTCACAGCAGAGGGTTTAAACCCTATATGCGCAGTATTAAATGTAGAATTCCAGTGAAGTTGTTTAAATATATTGGCAATTTCATTATGATGCTCTACTTCACTCACAACTAATAATTCACGCGGTGCTTCTATTAATTTATTACGAATACGTGTGAACTTGTTGGCAAATGCTTTCAGGTTATCCTCATTTTCTAAACTATCATCCAATATTTTTAGCCTTTGCATACCCAGCAAACCATGCCACTGAGAATTGTAGTATCCTGCTGGACTCATTCCACTACTACAAGCCGTCATTGCGAGTTGATGTCCCCGTGATGTGACACTATTGTCACTTGCGGCTCGCATTTGAGCAATTAATTCACGTAAACGTGGTAATTCATCAAAACGGGCTTGTTCTAAAGTATCCCGTAATGATTTAGCTAAGGCTGCTTGATTTCGTTCTAATGCCTTGCCACTTAAAATAAAGAAGCTACGCACGATTTGTACATCCGAAAGGTTAGCACGTAGTGATATTCTTGCACTAATTCCACCAATTTCAGCCGCTTGTTGTGCTGCTGTTTCCCGATAAGTCTGATCTCCACAACCCACTTCTGTTAAACAGTTACAAAATAAGGGAAATATATCCAACAATTCTGTTTCAAATTCTGGTAATTCGACAACAAGTGTTTGATATACCATGCCATTAGTACCACTTGCAAACCAAGTTGCTGGCAGTTCATTGACTGTTTGAGTGGTGCCTTCAGGAATTTTTAAATCTGCTGCGACATCTTCTAATCCAACTTTTGGTAAAATATCTGGATCTTCCTCTTTTTGTTGATGAATTTCTAAAGCAGTTGTTTGTTCAAGAACTTTACTTTTATCAGCAACAGTCATACCAGCTTGTAATGTCTCTAATTGTGTTTTTTCTTCAAGTAATTCCTGTGCTGCTAAATCTTTTTCGGGTGCCATCACTACCCGTACTCTATGTTGATTATCTAAAAGTAATTGTCGCACTAATTTCGGTATAAAATCTGGATCTTGACATTTTTCCCGTAAGTGGTTTAAAACAGGATCAATATCTAAAAATGCGACAGGATCACCGCCATGTATCATGGGAGATAAGGCATTAACTAATAAACGCAAACCATACGGAAAAGCACCTCCTGTGATTTCGCGTTGACTTAATTCTATTTGATGTAATACTGATTCTACTTGTGATAAAGGCACCCCTTTATTTGCCACATCCTCAAGAACTTTAAAAATAAGGGCTTCTACTTCATCCGCTTGTTCAGGATTGCTGCCCTCTAAGCCACACATAAAACTGCTTTCTCGGCTACTATCATCAAAACCACATAATGGTGATGGTCCAATACCTAATTCTGTTGTTTCCAAGACATGATATAAGGGAGAGGCACTATTATCAAGTAATATACCTGTTAATAAAGTGGCATTCATGACTTCTTGAATATCGCTGCTTTTGCCTAGTAACCATGCTAATACTGTATGTGTTTTATTCTTATTGTCTTCTGTTTTATCAAGGGGATAGAAATTCGTGGCTTGTAGTGGTTTATCGTAACGTTTTTCATCAGGAATTTGTAAACGAACTGTCTTTTTAAAATCTTTCAAAGCGCGTTCTTCAAACACACTTTGATGCTCTGCTGCGCTACGATCTCCATACGTCATAAAAATTGCATTAGAGGGATGATAATGAGTGGCATGAAAGGCTTTAAGTTGTGCATGAGTCAACTTAGGTATTTCCTTAGGTTCGCCACCACTGTTATAATGATAAGTGATCGTAGGAAAAAGGTGATGATGTACAGCTTGCCATAAACGTGATACTGGAGAGCTCAAAGCACCTTTCATTTCATTAAAAACGACCCCTTTATAAACCAAAGGTGAATTGGGATCATTAGGTGTTTCAAATTCTACACGATGTCCTTCTTGAGCAAAATCAAGA
>DAOVTJ010000205.1 GCA_030633165.1 Thiomargarita sp.
ATTGATATATTTTATTATTACACCCAATTTGCGTCGGTCCTTTAATAACAACATGCGGTCCGATCCAAGTACCAGCAGCGATTTGCACATTCGCACCAATAATAGAATAGGGGTCCACTTGGACAGTGCTATCTAATTCTGCTTTAGGATCAATTATGGCGTGTTTATCAATCATTTTGTTTCATGCATAAGATTTCAGCACTGGCAACCACTTTATCATCCACTTTAGTTGTTGCAGCAAATTTCCACAGACCATGGCTGTGACGTAAAAGTTTCACTTCAATCAATAATTGATCACCAGGCTCAACAGGTTGTTTAAAGCGTGCCTTATCAACACCAACCAGATAATAGAGCGAATTTTCATCGGGTTGTGCCTGTCCTGTTTTAAATGATAAAATACCAGTTGCCTGCGCCATGGCTTCAATCAGTAAAACACCTGGCATCACAGGATGATGTGGAAAATGTCCTTGAAAGAAAGGCTCATTATATGTCACATTTTTAATCGCAACTAAAGACTCACCGATAGTGTAATCAAGTACTTTATCTATTAATAAAAATGGATAACGGTGTTGAAGATGTTGAAAAATCTGATGGATATCCATGCTATTCATTTTCTACCATCCTCCCCAACTTTTTTTCCAAAATTTGTAAACGTCTTGCCATCTCATCAAGTTTTTTAAATCTATGATAATTTTTATGCCAATGTCGGTTAGTTTCTAACGGAACACCAGACGAATAAACACCAGGCTCACGCACAGATTGATGTACAAGTGAGCCCCCTGTAATATGCACATGATCTACTACTTCAATATGACCTGTGATGCGTACACCGCCACCAATCATACAATAATCGCCTATGCGTGTGCTACCTGCAATTCCCGCAGCACCCGCCATTGCTGTATGTTTACCAATTTGAACATTATGTCCAATTTGAATGAGATTATCTAATCTCACACCCTCGCCAATAACTGTATCATTTAATGCGCCTTTATCTATAGTTGTATTGGCACCAATTTCTACATCATTAGCAATAAGAACCCCGCCCAGTTGTGGTACTTTGACCCATTTTCCAGCATCATTGGCATTTCCAAAGCCATCTGCACCAATAATAACACCAGGATGGATAATGACACGTTGTCCAAGTCGTGTTCCTGTACACAAAGTAACATTTGCGATTAATTGGCAATTATCACCAATTTCAACACCACAATCGACAATGCTACCAGGACCAATAAAAACATTACGACCAATCCGTGTCCCCGCTTCAATAACCGCTTGCGGTGCGACAGAAACAGTCGAATCCAAAACAGCATCAGGACTCACCCAAGCAGTTGGATGTATACCAGGCAAGTGAGAAGTTGGAGGGTTAAACAAACTAGCTGTCCGAGCATAACCTAAATATGGATTATCCATCACCAACATTGGCACTTTACAGAAACGCTGATCAGATTTTGCTAAAATCACAGCAGCAGCACTGGTTTTAGCCAATTCATCACGATATTGACGATTGAAAAAAAAACTGACTTCTTGTTTACTGGCTTGCATTAATGATGCAATGCCTATAATTGGCTCTTCTGAAGGAGACGGCTCGACTTTTGCTCCAATTCGTGTTGCCAACTCTGTAAGAGTAATGGAACTCTTCATGTACCTACCTTCTTTTACGAACTTTAAGACGTCGTAAAACTTTATCAGTTATATCAACACGTGAACTTGCCCAGACAATTCCTTCTGTAATAATCATATCATACGCATGTTCATTAGCTAATTCTTGAATAACTTCGATAATGATTTTTTGAATTTTATCAAGTTCTTCATTACGACGAATATTATAATCTTCCCGAAACTCTTCTTGTTCGCGTTTTGCTTCACGCTTTTTGTCTCTTATATCGCGATTGAGTTTTCTAGCGGCACTTTCACTCATAATGGCAATATTCTTAGCAAGACGCTCTTCTAGTTTCTTGATTTCTTGTCCTGCACTGATAAGTCTGCGTTGTTTTGGGGCAAATTCTCGTTCAAGACGTTTGTTCGCCTTATTCACTTGAGGAGCTTGATCCATAACTTTAAGTGCATTGACAAAACCAATTTTCAGTTCTGCAGCAACAGGATAAGATAAAATACCGCAAATCAGCCCAATCGTTATATAAAAATAATGTTGTTTTTTCAATGTATTCTCCATTACCAATTAAAAGTCGTTCCAATGGTGAATTGAAAACGCCTTGTTTCATCGCCTTCCATTTGTTTTAGAGGTTTAGCATAACTAAAACTTAATATACCCAAAGGCGATAACCACATCATAGATATTCCTGTCGAATAACGTAACTCAGAAGTATCAAAATCTTCATCAATGCCATAAACATTTCCAGCATCTATAAATACTGATAGCCTAACTGATCGAACATTTTCTACAAATGGTATGGGTACAATCAATTCTGCATTGCCCACCACTTTTAAATTTCCACCCAAAGCCAAATCATTTGTATCCAAAGGTCCTAATGTATTTTCCCGAAAACCGCGTACAGTGCGAGGACCGCCAGCAGTATAATTTTCAAAAAACGGTAAATACTCGTTTTCACCATATCCTGCCCCATAACCAAGCTGCCCTTTGAGTAAGAAAATATAATCTTTTCGCAGTGGATATAGCCATTGATGACGATAACTTATTTTATAATAAGTAAGAGAACTAAACGGCATGGTCACATCGATACTGATACTTTGTAAAGTGCCTTTATCAGGAAATAATGTACGATTACGTGTATCATGTCGGAAGCTTGCAGTTAGGCGATATGCATCATAGATATCTCCATTAGCATCAATAAAATCAAATACTTCTTGAGCGCTGTATTCTGTGGCTTTAAGTAGAGTGTGATCAATCGCTGCACCAAAACTCAAATAATCAAATTCAGAAACAGGCAGCCCATATTTGAGGGTTGTACCATAAGCATCTGTGGTGTAACGACTTAAATTAGCCTCTTCAGCATCCGTAGTGCGATAAAAAATATCAAAACCACGACTGATACCATCAATCGTTGTGTAAGGATTAAAGTAGGAAAAACGATAAACTGTATTAATGTCACTATTATTAAATGTTAATCCCACACGTTTTCCTGAACCCAGAAAATTATCTTGGGTGATACTGGTATTGAATACTATACCCTGAGTTTGCCCATAACCCACACCTGCCATTAAGTTTCCTGATGGTCTTTCTACCACAGTATAATTGACATCAACTTGATCATCTGTGTTAGACACTCGATGTGTTTCAACATTAACATTCTCAAAATAACCTAAACGTTCTAAGCGTGTCAATGAACGTTTCATTTTTTTTGTAGAAATCCACCCCCCTTCCATTTGACGCATTTCTCGGCGTAAGACTTCATCACGAGTTTTGTTATTACCTTTAAAATTAATCCGTCGCACATAAACTCGCTTGCCTGGATCAACAAAAAATTTTAACGCCACTGTTTTCTTTTTAAAATCAATATCTGGGGCTGCATTAATATTCGCAAAAGAATAACCATCATCACCAATTCGTTCAAGAATCGCTTCTCTACTTTTACTGACTTGTTTACGCGAATATACGCTTCCTGCTCTAATGGTCATTTTTTCAAGCAGTTCAGCTTTAGGGACGATTAAATTACCGACGATATTGATATCGGAGATTGTATATTTATCTCCTTCAGTAAGATTAATTGTAATATAAATATCTTTTTTATCATTTGAAATCGATATTTGGGTAGAATTCATATTCGATTGGTTATAGAGATGATCTAAATAATAAGAATGCAACGCCTCTAAATCAGCATGCAGTTGTATCTCAGAATATTGATCATCATCACCAAAAAATGAAAACCATCCATCCGTACTCAATTTCATGACATCTAGCAGATCATCATCACTAATAGTATAATTACCAACAAAATTAATTTGTTTTATTCGTGCGACTTCTCCTTCAATAATATTAATTTGTATTTCAACACGGTTACGAATCAGCTGTGTTACGGTTGATTCTAAATATACAGCATATCTACCTAAGTTAAAATATTGCCGTTGAACTTCTAACTTAACTCTTTCTAATCGTGAACGATTAAAAAATTCACCATCAGCAAAATCAATATTTTTTAATGCGTTAGTTAAAACTTCTGTTTCAATTTCTTCATTACCAGAAAATGTAATTTTGGAAATAACGGGACGTTCCTTAACATGCACAATTAAAACTTTTCCCTCTCGCTTTAAACGTACATCTAAAAAAAATCCTGTTTTAAATAAAGTAGAAATCGCGTCTTTCGTATCATCTTGAGTAAAACGTTGTCCAGGCGTGATCACAGGCTGTAAATAGTTAAAAACTGTTCCAGCTTCAATCCGCTTTGCCCCTTCTAAACGAATATCTTCGACTATAAAGGATTCAAAGGCAGAAACAGCTTGCATAATGCCCAATATGAAAAATAAGCCAGCAGGTTTAATTAAAGAATAATCGTTCCAAGTCATTAAATATTGCGAGTCCCATTAGTAAGAACAAAAGTATCATTCCAATTCTTTGTAAGAAAAATTCAGTATTTTCCGTGACTGGAGAACCCTTGATAAATTCTATAAAATAAAAGAATAAGTGACCACCATCAAGTAAAGGAATGGGTAATAAATTGATGATTCCCAAACTAACACTGAGTAAACCCAAAAAGGGTAAA
>DAOVTJ010000134.1 GCA_030633165.1 Thiomargarita sp.
ATCTATTAAAAATTAGATCATTTACCTCTTTAATCAGAAAATCCTTTTCAAGATTTTTTAATAACACTTCAGCATTGATTGCAGCCATTTGATTTATTGTTCTGATTTCTTTCTTTTTTTCTTCTGAACTCTCGTCTATTAACCTGTTCTTGAGATATGTTGTAATTATCGTCTTGACTTCATCTCGTGGAGTAGATGTTGGCATAATTTTGACATTATTTATGTTGAGAAAGGGCGTAAAGACTTGGCATTTCTTGTTGAAGAATCTTATTCATTGTATCTTGTAATTCCTGATCTAAGTGCAATTTAGATGAATCCACGTTCTCATCAGAATATTTACTTGTTTCTATATCGCTATAAACTTTATTGGGTGTCACATCCGTTGAAAAGAGGATTAATTGAACAACACGAATATTGGGCCGTAAAGCAAGCAATTCGCCAGAGTGATTGATGATAGTTAAGGGAAGATAACCAGAATACCCAGGATTCATATAAACAGGGATAATTTGAATCCCGAGCCGTGTAATACTACTACGTGGCATGACAAAGCCTATGGTATTTTCAGGAATAGATATTTTTTCGTGAATACCTACAAAAGCCGTTTCGCCAGTTTTTAACTGGATTTCTTCAAATTCCGTTTTGCTAACTTTATCATCATTTATAATATCGCCCAAAGTATACTTTTTTAAGTTATATTGATAACGATATTTACCCAAACTCAAATCAATTGAGGCGGGTTGTAGCATGTTTTTGGCATTAAAAGGGTTTGTAATTTTTTTCCCCTTTGATTCTAATGTTAGAATCATGTCATCAGTAAGCACAGTCATTCTCGCCCCCTATCAAAAAGTTTTTCCCTCATGGGATTCATAATGTAAAGCATTAAAACATACCCAAAGAAAAATTGCAAAAATTTTATCTTATTTGTAGTATGAATTTGATGATATTTTAAGACAAAAAACGTTACGGAGCATGTTGTAAATATGCTCTAGCAAAAGATATGAAAATTCATGCTTCAGTACATATTTAAATCTGTGGTACAAATTCCAGCAAGTTCAACATGCACAAAGGTTTCACCGTGAAGGGTTTTAGGAATAAGTAGTTCTATATTATAATTGCTTATTTTCGAGCCAAGAGATTTAATCTTTTCGATAAGCCAAATATTCTGGTTTCCACATGGCATGTTGTACAGCTGTGCGTAATTGTTCATCGGGTAAACGTATTCCCATTCCTGTATCACGTGCAAATTGAGCCACTGCAAATGCTACATTTTCTGCAACTTTTCTAATTTCATGAATTTCAGGTAAGAGTTTTCCGCTTTCATGATCTACCATCGCGGCAAGTGCTTTTGAGGCAACAATGAACATTTGATCGGTGATTTTTGGTGTCATGGAAACAATCGCGCCTAAACCTACGCCTGGAAATATGTACATGTTGTTGCATTGTGATATTTTGTATTCAATATTATTTAATATCACGGGTGGAAATGGACTACCTGTCGCAATTAAACATTTTCCTTTAGTCAGCTGGATAGCCTGTTCTGGTGTACATTCACATTTATTATTAGGATTGGAAAGCGCAAAAATGACTGGTTTTTCTGTATTTTTTGCCATTTGCGATAAAACATTTTCTGTAAAAGCACCAAATATACCTGATGTACCGATAAGAACAGTTGCTTTTGTATTGAGTATGGTATCAAATAAATCCACTTTGTCATTTTGCCAATCTTGCACACGGTGACGTGCAAAAGGTTCTTGATATTCATGAGGATTCATGTCTTCAAAAACTAAGCCATTATGTCCCACTGGATAAATCCGTTTTTTGGCTTCTTGCATGGTTAAGCCTTCTTCTATTAAGGCATGCATAAGTAGTGTGGCTATACCATAGCCTGCTTGACCAAATCCAAAGAAAACATAAGATTGATCTTTGAGTTTTTCATTTTTGCCATAAATCGCGGAATATAAAGCTGCAACAGTCACTGCCCCTGTGCCTTGAATATCATCATCAAAAGAACATAAGCGTTCTTGATAGCGGTTTAAAAGACGCAAAGCATGATGTTTGCCAAAATCTTCCCATTGTAGTAAAGCATGTGGAAAATGCCGTTTCACTCCTTTTACAAATTCTTCAATAACTTCGTCATAACGTTCACCGGTTAAACGTTTATGTCTAACGCCTAAATATAAGGGATCATTAAGTAAAGTTTCATTATTAGTGCCAACATCAAGTAAAATGGGTAAGCATAAAGCGGGATGAATACCAGCACCGACGACATAAAGGCTAGTTTTACCCACAGGAATAACCATTCCACCTACGCCTTGATCACCTAATCCAAGAATGCGTTCCCCATCTGTGACAACAATAAGACTAATATTTGAAAATGGCGAACTTTCTAATATCCTATCAATTTGTGAAATTTGATCAGCGGGTATATACAAACCCCTTGGGCGACGAAACATGTGACTATATGTTTTAGCTGCTTCTCCAACGGTGGGTGTATAAACAATTGGTAACATTTCTTCAGCATGTTCCAAAAGCAAACGGTAAAATAAAGTTTCATTGCGATCAAGTAAACTCAATAAAAATATGAATTTCTCAATCGGTGTCTCTTTTAAGGAAAAATTATCATAAACTCGATGCAATTGTTCTTCTATTGTCGAATTGTGTCTTGGGAAAAGTCCATGCAATCCAAGCTGCTCTCGTTCAATTTCTGTAAATGCAGAACCCTTATTATAAATTGGATGTTCAACTAATTGTTGTTTGGTAAAAGGGACATTAATATATTTTTCCCCAGTCATTGGATCAAATTGAATAGAAAATTTTTGCATTTTAGGGTTTATTGTTTTAAGGTGAAAATCAAGGATGGTAAATTTAAGTGCTTGATTATAGCACTTCAAAGTGACGTATTGATATGTTTATTGTGTGCGCTTAGAACCCTAAAAGACTTAGCATCAGATAGGCATGCAATAGACAGCAGCACGTGTTTTTTCTTGCCCACTTTAAAGGCTTTACTCTGGAAACTAATAGTGGAATAGGGTCATGGCTTTAATATTTCATTTTTTTCTTACAATAAAGTTTATTTCAGACACATTCTGTTTACAAAGTTTTGTTTTAATAGTCATCATCGAAATGACAATAATTTTATCATAATGGAGATTTCTTATGAAACGCACTTATCTTTCTATTGCTATAGCAACTATTTTTGCATCATCAGCTTGGGCAGGAAATGGTCAAGGGAGTTGGCAGGAAGGCAAAAATTCCAGAAATGGGCAAAACATGCAAGGAGATTTCTCAGTAAATCAGTCTTTGCTAGAACAACCCTTAGCTGATATTTCAGAAACTGAGGCGGCTACACTTACTTTCATGCGCGAAGAAGAAAAAATGGCGCGGGATGTTTATCTCACTCTGTATGATGTGTGGCAAATACAAAGTTTTGCTAGCATATCAAGAGCTGAACAACAACACATGGATCAACTCAAATCATTACTGGATAGTTATGATTTACCTGATCCCGTGCTTGAAGATGTGGGTATATTTGCCAATTCGACTATTCAGAATTTGTATGATAGCTTAGTTGAACGGGGGCGTACGTCAGAAATTGAGGCTTTACATGTCGGTGGTTTAGTTGAAGAAGTTGATATCGCAGATTTACAAAACGCCATTGCTGAAACCGAAAATGTGGCATTAATCGGTATATATACCAATTTACTGAAGGGTTCTTACAATCATTTACGTGCTTTTGTACGTAATATTGAATCTTTAGATTATACGTATGAGGCACAGTCATTAGCCCAAAATGAGGTGGATAATATTCTTAATCCCACCAATGTCACCTCTGGTGTTGCCGTCAATACAGATAATTCGCAGTTTATGGCTACCAATGCCACATTTAAGCCATCAATCAAGACTCAAAACGGTGTACAGAGCAATGGGACTACCCTCAGTCAAAATGATGATATTACGCTTAATATGAATTTCCAAGCAGACAGGGCACATCTGGGACAAAATGCTGATTTGTTGACGGTGGCAACATTTACTTCAACGACAAAACAACAGATGATGTACATGCGTAATGAAAAGGGTAATTGGCAAAATTGGGATGGTAGTTTTAATACACTCACTGCCAGCGAAGTGCAACAACCCTTACGTAATGAGTATAACTTGACTGTGTATCAAGGACGTTTACCAAAGGGTAAATACCAAATTTCAGCGGGCTATCGTTTACAAGATGCTACAATCGTGTTTAATGAAGAAGCGATGGATTTTTCAGTTGAAGAATAGGAGGGTAAAATAATGAATCATTTTAAAAAAGTCATTCCATTAGGATTGGTGATAGTTTTTGGTACTACGGTTACGATAGAGGCTAAAGAACTTTACAATAATGGTGATGGACAATACCAAATGCAAAAACGTCGAGGAATGGGACGAAATATGCCCACTTTCACCGAGTTTGACTTAAATGCAGATGGAAAAATTGTTGAAAATGAATTTTATGATGCCCGAAATAAGCGGATAGCAAAACGGGTTAAACAAGGTTATAAAATGAGAAACTTGGGTAATGCCCCTTCATTTAAAGCTCTTGATACTAATAAAGATGGACAACTCAATTCAAAAGAATTCAGTCAACATCATGTTATGTGTCGCCATGAAAGAAATAGATAAATATTCATCCCCCCTAGTCTAGGGGGGCATAACTTGATTTTATTCTTTTAAGTTTGATAAAATCTAGTAATGAATAACTTATCTGATACTCTTAAAGAATATCCCGTTTGGGATCGTACCACCCGTTGGTTTCATTGGATTAATGTTTTAGCGATTATTGGACTCATTGGGGTGGGTTTAGTCATTTTAAATGCTAAAACTTTGGGCATTAGCACCGATGGAAAAATCTTACTCAAGACGATCCATGTTTATATCGGTTATGTATTTTGCTTGAATCTGGCATGGCGTATTATTTGGGCTTTTATGGGCAACAAATATGCGCGTTGGAAAATGATTTTACCAGGTGGTAAGGGATTTTTCACCGCACTACGTGACTATAAAGCTGGTTTTCGTTCTGGTAAGATTAAATATTATCAAGGACATAATCCAGCAGCCAAATTGATGATCACATTATTGTTTTTAGTCTTGATGATACAAGCTATCACGGGCTTAGTGTTGGCAGGCACTGATATTTATTTCCCACCATTTGGGCAAACTATGAAAACATGGGTTGCCGAGGATGTCAACAAAATTGTAAAGCCGTATTCTAAAGAAAACATCAATAAGGATAAATTTGCAGAAATGCGCGCTTTTCGTAAGCCCTTTATCATTACTCATGTTTATGCTTTTTATTTCCTCTTAATTCTCATTCTTGTGCATGTTTTTGCAATTATCATGACTGAAATTAAAGAAAGAAGTGGCTTAATAAGTGCCATGTTTACGGGGCGAAAAGTTTTTCCAAAGAAACCAGTCGATTAATAAGGGAGATATTATGTCACAAAAGCAATCATCCATTGGAATCTGGATAATGACAGTTATTGCAGTGTTATTTGGCTTATTGACTATAAAATCTGGTGGACAGGTTTTGTTTGGCGGTGAGTCCTATCAAAAAGCTGCTGGGAATTATGTTTTATTCGTGCTTTGGTTTAATTTCATAGCAGGATTTTTTTATTTGGTTGCGGGAATAGGTATTGGATTGCGCCAAACTTGGGCAGTTTGGTTATCTTTTTTGATTGCTTTAGCTACTCTCATTGTTTTTGCCCTTTTTGGAATATACATATTTCAAGGCGGTGAACATGAAATTCGTACAGTTATCGCCATGAGTCTACGAACTATAGTGTGGTCATCAATTTTTATCTTTTCTTATAGAAAATTCATTTTGACGTGATGAACAGGTTTACAATTAGTTAGTGCGGCAATGTAAGTACTCAGAGTACATCCTAGAATCCCACTATTCCTAACGCCTTGATTTCTAGAAAAAGGTGGGCAAGGTGTTTTTCTTACCCACCTTTTTCCTGATTTATTTTTCACATTGCAGCACTACCCAAATCATATTGAACGAGTTAATTGTACATTCCAGATTAGTCAGAAAACGAAATTAGATAGGATTATAGTTATGTACGCTGAATACTTTAAGAGCTTTGAAAATGTTGAAAATTTGGGTGGTAAAGCATGGCAACATGCAATGAATGTTGATTTTGTAGAACAAATGCCGATTAAGGATTGCTCCCTACATTGTTTTCATTACCAGCAAATGTTTGAAATGCTTTTTAAATATTTGCTGGAGGCAAAAAGCAGGCACAGTTTATATTCACGTACTAATAAGTTAAATAATTTGCTTGAAGAGTTAATCGAATATACCAGTTTCAGAACTGATAAAACAAAATACCGTATGTCGTTACAAGTCATCACGGTATGTGCGGAGGAATACCGTTATAACTTTTTAATAGATTGTGAAGGTTATCGAGACAGTGTACAAATCGCTAATAAACTACTTAAAGAATTATTGGCGTTTAATGAGGCTTAAATAAATTTTCTGGTAGTCATGCAATATTTTTGCAACAACGCCTATGTATTCATCAATACTCCATTTTATTTAAGTTTTCCATATTTGCATTTTTTTACTTAGGATGGTCAAGGATGATCAAGCGTAGCTGAAAAACAGATGGAAGAGGCACAGTTTTTAATTGTTTACGATTTAATTTTTTAAATACTAAATTATCATGCATAATTTTGCATTAATTACTTAATGGCTAATTACGTATTGTGAATTTAATGTTAGAAAACATGACCCAATAAATTTAATTTTGAAATTTCAAGCAGTAAATCCAGTTTTTATAATTATATACATAGCGCAATTTTAAGTTATAGTCGGAATTATGAGCCATTTTTTAATATATATTGTCATAACAATACTGGAATCGATTATTCTGAAACGAAAGATAGTAAATGTTGAATTAATGGCTG